>CAISDR010000319.1 GCA_903884125.1 uncultured bacterium | reverse complement strand
TTCAACAGCATCCTTCTGGTTCCAATATTCAGGGCCTGTCATCACCGCAGCACCCAGACGCGCGGGCTCGATTGGGTTTTGTCCACCATGGGAAACCAGCGAGCCGCCCATGAATACAATAGGACACAGGCGATAGAACAATCCCAGTTCGCCCATTGTATCTGCCAGATAAATTTCAGTGGTGTCCGTCACCCGCTCATCCTGACTGCGCTGGGCCAGGGCAAAGCCGTGCCCCCTTAATTCTGTTGCCAGTCCGTCGCCGCGTTCGGCATGACGCGGCACAATGATTGTCAACAGATCAGGAAACGCCTGACGGATCCGCCGGGCACCCGACGCCAGCAACACTTCTTCCCCGGGATGAGTTGACGCTGCGAGCCACAGCCTGCGACCTGCGAACTGCTGCTTCATCTGGTCAAGGTCAACCGGATCAAATGGCAGGGGTGCCGCATCAAATTTAAGATTGCCCAGACATGCAACATTGCCGTCCGACAAATTCGCAAGTCGCAAAGCGGATTGCAAATCCTGAGCCAAGACTATCTTAAAGCCCTTTAACATTGAACGAACCAATGGACGAAACCATTGCCAGCCACGAAAGGCCTTCTCAGACATGCGACCATTGATCAATGCAGCAGGAATTTTCCGATGGGCCGTTTCGATCAGCAGATTGGGCCACAATTCGGATTCAACCAAAAGCGCAAAATCAGGATGCCAGTGATCAAGAAACGCGCGGACCCAGGAACCGACATCGAGTGGCACGTATTGATGAATGGCACCCTGCGGCAGCCGACGCGCGGCCAGATCAGCAGAGGTCCGCGTACCTGTTGTCAGAAGAATATGGGCACCCCGCGCATGACATCGATCCAGCAATGCCAGCACTGACATGGTTTCACCAACACTGGCCGCATGACACCAGATCAGTTTGCCATGTGGTCGGGCAACCCCTGTGCGCCCGAATCGTTCACCGATTCTTAGCCGATCTTCTTTGCCGATGGTGACACGTCGTTTTAGATGCAGACGCAAAAGCGGTGATGCCAATGTAACAATCGAGGTGTAAATTGCCTGAATCATTCAGTCACCATTGCGGAATCCGCAATTGGTGCGTTCCGGGTGGGTGCCGCTGGCTCTACGGGCGTCTGGCCAACTGCCATATCCGCCCGTGCCGCCAGCAGATTCAATACTGTTTCAACTTCAAGGCGCTTCATTTCCAGGTCGCTGTCGCGCGCAACATATATGGGCTCACCCCATATCAGCGAAATGCGGCTGAACGGCAGGGCCACCAGAAACCTGTCCCAACTTCCAAGTTTCAGCCGGTGACTGGTTGCTGATACTGCCGGAATAATAGGAACACCTGAAAGGCGGGCAATCGCGACGATCCCTTCGCTGGCCCGCATGCGCGGGCCGCGGGGGCCGTCAGGGGTGATCCCCACTGAACGACCATGACCCAAAGCGCGCACCATCATCCGCAGGGCAGCCGCTCCCCCTTTATTTTCGCGACCCGGTTTAGATGAAGACCCACGGACCGTATCCAGGCCAAAATGAGAAATTGTACGGGCGATAAGGTCTCCGTCCCGATGTTGAGAAATCAGCATGTCAATCGGCATTCCCCTTCGCCAGACCAGCGGCATCATCATTAACCGCCCATGCCAGAATGCTAAAATGAAGGGTCGACCCGCATCCCAGCATTGGTCAGCATGATGTTGCCCATGTAATTCAATACGGCTGGTTGATCTGACAAAGGCGATATACAGAGCCACAAGCCGACCGAGAGCGGACCGGAACCCGTCTTTTGCCATCAGATGTTTCAGGATGCGTCGAATAATGTTTCGCATATTTGTTGGTCAACCATCACGAACAGATGAGCGGGCCTTAATATCCCGACAGGACACTATAGGCGTTCCACGCGATTATCACTGGTGTGCCTAAGTACCATAAACCGGTTAACTCTATGAATCTTTGCAGACAAGTCCCTTCCAATAGTCGGGGCAGTCGGGCTATGATCCAACTTTGTATAAGTGGTGGGCAAACACGGGATTTTGCCTTTTTTAGCACTTGAATAGCTGGGTTTAACAATACGGGGCCTGCGTGACGCACTCGACATCCACCAGCAGCATGCGTCGCATCGCCATTCTGGACGATGAGCCGTTCATGCTGGGGCTGCTTGCCAAGATTGCGGAGCGGGCGGGCTTTGAGGCATTGGGGTTTGGTGTAGCACAGGATTTTCTGGATCGCTGGCGCGACTTTGCGCCGAATCTGGTGCTGCTCGATCTGGGTTTGAATGACAGTGATGGGATGCAGATTCTGTCCAGCCTGGCTGAGTCCCAATGTACAATTCCGATACTTATCGTCACGGGTTTTGATGAACGGGTTGCCGGGTCCGCTGCGAATTTTGGTGAAAGCATCGGTCTTACGATGTTGCCGCCATTAAGAAAGCCGTTCGAAGTCGACGAAGTCGTGAATATCCTTCGTAGCTATGCATCAACAACATTTGCCCTTTCTTCCGCAGAATTGGCGGATGCAATTGAACAAAAGCGTATTGAGGTTCTCTATCAGCCGATAATCGAATTCCCGACTGGCGCATTGGTCGGCGCCGAATCATTGGTGTTCTGGCAGCATTCCGCCTATGGCTTGATCCCGATCGAACGGTTTCTGGCCGCCGCTGACAAGGGCGGGCTGCTGGAGCGATTGTTGGAAGAAGTAACTTGTCAGGCATTTGCCACACTCGCGGCGACCAATGACATGACAATGGGCATACATGTGCCGGTGTCGCTTCTTCTCGAAGAGCGATTTGCGGATACCCTTTCCGTTCAGGCGCGCGCCGCGGGCCTGCGGACAAGTCAGGTGGTCATCGAAATATCCGAGGAAGCTGCAATGCGCGATGCCACAACGACCAGTGGCATCATTACCCGGCTCAGGATCAAGGGATTCCGGGTTGCGCTGGATGATTTCGGCCTTGGCTATTCAAGTCTGGTCGAATTGCACAAAATGCCTGTGTCGCAGATTAATATTGATCAGGTATTTGTTGCCAAGGCCAGCGGTGATGAAAGCGCGCGTACAATAACAGGCGCTATCATCGGACTTGGCCATTCCCTGCGTCTGCAGGTTTGCGCCGATGGCATAAATGATCAGGCTACGTTTACCGCGTTAAGCGAGATGGGCTGTGATCTGGGACGCGGTACACAATTTGGTGCACCAATGACGCGCAACGAATTCATTCAATGGACTCACTCGCACAAGACTGCATATCCACCGCTTGCAAACGATTCAACGGTCATGCAGTTCCCTTCAGGCCGGTCGCGGCCAGAAGAGCAATAACTGCGATGGTCATTGCTGAATTTACTTGGGAAAGCCCGGGTCTGTGCGTGCAATTAACTGTTCCAGGTGTTGTCGGTCTCGGATGTAGAGGGTCTTTCCCTTGCGCGAACAGACCTGCGCCGACGTAAGGCTGGACAATACACGCGCCACTGTTTCGCGAGTTGTGGATGCATAAGAGGCTATATCCAGCTGGGTTGGCAATGGATACACCAGCCATGATCCCGACCGCAGCGGATCAGGCTTTGCCCGCTTTAAAATTTCGCGATAAACCCGCTGATAGGCACCAAGGGTCGCAAGATCCATGATCCGTTCATCGCAGTCGCGTATGATCCTGATCAGCTTTTCAATCAGGCGCAGGGCGACGCCCGGATATTCCGCCAGCAACGTGCGAAAGACATTTGGCGGAATGCTAGCGATCACGCAGGCCGTTTCAGCCACTGCGTTTGCGGAGCGTGGCTCGCCATCGATGGCTGACAATTCGCCAAAATAGCCCCCGTCAGAGACAATGGCGTAAGACACTTCCCGACCGGATGCGGAATAAGAGACAATCCGCACACTGCCTTTAACCACGAACATAGCATCGCGCGTGGCCGTATCGGCATTTGAATCGCGGGTCAGTATCTGTGCGCCCGCCGCATAACGGACCCACTGCGCCTGACGCTCGATATCAGCCAGCACAACCTTGGGTATCCCCTCAAACAGGCCAATATGCTCGAGCGTTTCGCGGGCTTTCCCGCCTGCCCCCTTGTCGGCAACCAGCGCCATGTTTTTCCTACATTTCGTTACAGCACACGATCAGTGCAATTTAAGGCTCGATCATGGTCCCTAAATCGCGATCAGGTCAAAGCCAATAAAATGCCGTCCGGCTCGAAGCTAAATATCGCTTTTCTAGAACAATTTAGGCACGAAGCTAAGCTGAGATCTTAAAAGGGTTCAGACTGATAAGTAGGTTCCAATGGGTGATCAGCGATTACAGTAGAATCAATACAACGGAAGCATCATTCCGAGTCTCGTCCCGCGAAAAACATTTATATATCTGATTTTATTAAATTTTTTCGCTGGAGCGGGCGATGAGATTCGAACTCACGACCCCAACCTTGGCAAGGTTGTGCTCTACCACTGAGCTACGCCCGCATTGTCCAGCGACAAGCTGATCATCGCCCCATGGGCCATGACCGAGGGGCGCATAATACAAATCAAAGTCACGAATGCAAGCGCTAGATGTTGAAATCGTACCCTAAACCATTTGGTCATCTGTTGCTTGTTCATCAATGCAGGTCGGAGTAGACCTTGGCCACCGGAACTTGTGCCCCATATACAGGACAGTCAACGCCTGTGGGGCGTCTGGTTTGAGTTGGGCAGAAAAGGAATTTGCGATGGAACCCCTGATTGGCCAATGCGGAGCGGGCAATGGCGATGCCAAAGATTGGGTCAAAGATAGTTCTGAACGGACATTTGCCGTAGATGTCATCGCTGCGTCAAAGGACGCAGCCATTATAGTCGATTTCTGGGCCCCCTGGTGCGGCCCGTGCAAGACGCTCGGACCAATGATCGAGAAGGCCGTGCTTGCCACCAAAGGCAAGGTGCGGTTGGTCAAGATCGATGTGGACCAGAATCAGCAGATCGCGCGGCAATTGCGGATTCAGTCCATCCCCGCCGTTTTTGCCTTTCGCAACGGCCAGCCGGTTGATGGCTTTGTCGGCGGCCTGCCCGAAAGCCAGATAAAGGCATTTGTCCAGCGTCTGGCTGGTGCTGTTGAATCGCCTATCGATCAGGTTCTGGCAGTTGCCCGTCAAGCCTTTGACGAAGGTGCGCTGGAAGATGCGGCCAATGCCTATGCTGCCGTAAT
>CAISDR010000318.1 GCA_903884125.1 uncultured bacterium | reverse complement strand
TATACACCTGGCGCGGCAGACCGGTTTATTGAAACTTCTGCAGATTACCTGTCAGCGTCGGCAACCGATGTATTTCGGGCATGGGAAATTGGTCACCGTCAAATCGCACAGGTTCTGGCCAGGGGAAGCCGTCAGTCCTTGCGCGCAGCACTTTACTCCTGGCAGCTGGGCGATCTGTTCTTTATGCGCCGGGTAGAAGGCGGCTTTTCCTATATTCGTGACGCGCGCCATATTCAGCCGTCCCAACCGGAGAGACTGGTCATAATCCGGCATGAACGTCAGGCTAGCTATGAATTTAAGTCCGGGCAGGTTGTGAATCTGAGGGCAGGGGACTGCATGATATTTCACTCTGGCGAGGCTTTTGCCCTGTCATTTGGCGAAGAAGGTGGTCTGACCCACATTATGGCCAGCATCCCTTTTGAAATGGTTGTGGAAAAGAACATTGAGGTCCTGGGTGAAGCGGACAACCGGTATCAGCGCCCGGTTGTGGGGCACAAACGGCTTGAACGCGGCAGTGCCATGTTCGGATTACTTAATCACGCACTTAATGCCCTGCATCTGCATGGACATTCGTCCACCGTGCGTATTGAAACCCGCAGTGATGGTATGCGGATTGCCTTGGCAATGGCTGGTCTTGCCGCAGCAATCCTTCAGCAGGAGGTCAGCGATAGCTCAACCCGCGATCTGCTGGCCCACGCACGCCGAACGCTTGTCTGGCTTGTGGTCCAGGTTCACCTTAGGGACCCGGGCCTTACGCCCCAAAAGGTTGCCATGTTATGCGGCATGTCGCTCAGGGGGCTGGTCCGCACCTGTGAGCCCTTTGGAGGGTTGATGGCCTATGTCATGGAACAACGCCTGGCGCAGGTCAGACATGATCTGGTCTATTTTCGCGGCCGCGACCGGTCGATCAAGGTTCTGGCGGAAAAACTGGGCTTTCAGGGCCAATCCTATTTCTCGCAGGCGTTTCGGCGCAAATATGGCATGTCGCCGCGGCAATGGCGCGACAGGGCGGCGTGTGAATCAGACCGGCCGGTCAAACACCCGAAACTTATGACCCGCAACGCCCGGTCCCTTGCAAAGGGCGGCGCCTGACAAAGCGGCTTTTCTGGACAAGGCCCAACAGGGCGGTTTAGAAGGGTCCCTTGGTTTGCGAGGGCCCTTTTTGACCATGACCAGCTTGAACGACATCCGCGGCGAATTCATTGACTATTTTGTGGCAGCCGATCACACGGCAGTGCCCAGCAGTCCCCTTGTGCCGCGCAACGACCCGACCCTGATGTTTACCAATGCGGGCATGGTCCAGTTCAAGAACGTCTTTACGGGCGCGGAAAAGCGCCCCTATCACCGGGCGGTGACGTCCCAGAAATGTGTTCGCGCCGGGGGCAAGCATAACGATCTCGACAATGTCGGCTATACTGCGCGCCATCACACGTTCTTTGAAATGCTGGGTAATTTTTCGTTCGGGGACTATTTCAAAGAGACAGCCATTGAGTTGGCCTGGAACCTGATCACAAAAAATTATGGCCTTGATCCAGCGAAGTTGCTGGTAACCGTGCACCCAACAGATAATGAAGCGGCCGGATTATGGCGTAAGATCGCCGGGTTTTCCGAAGACCGCATCATCCGGCTCGAAGAAAATTTCTGGCGCATGGCCGATACCGGCCCCTGCGGTCCCTGTTCTGAAATTTTTATCGATCAGGGCCCCAGCCTTTTGGGTGGGCCACCGGGCAGTCCGGACGAGGACGGCGACCGGTTCATGGAAATCTGGAATCTGGTGTTCATGCAGTATGAGCAGGTAGATCCGGAAACCCGGCTGGCTCTGCCAAAGCCATCCATTGATACGGGCATGGGGCTTGAACGCATTGGTG
>CAISDR010000317.1 GCA_903884125.1 uncultured bacterium | reverse complement strand
TCCTGTTTCAATCAGGATCAGGACCTGAACCGGGTTGACTGGTCCTGTCTGAACGAGCGTCTGAAGCAGAATGCCGTGCCCGAAAAGGTAACAAAAATGTGGATTGACCGGGCCATGCGCGGCCTGAACCTGAGGCCACAGGCGGCCGAATGAATCTGGATGCCGGGCCGCTGTCACTTGATGTGGAGATTGGCGGCTTTGGCAGTCCGGAAGTCGTTTTCAAATCTCTGGCCGAAGCGCTGCGTGCAATGGGCGATGGCCTTGCCGCTGACCTTGATATTCTGGCTCATGCCTCACCCGATGCAGAACCGCTGCTGACCAGCAAAGCCGGGCGTGCCGCAATTGATGGCGCACGTCTGATGCAGATTGCACCCAATGCCGCCCTTGTTCACGCAGCCCTTGCCGATATTGCGTTGGGGCTGATTTTAGAAATGCAGGGCGGTGCAGCAGTGGCGCGGGTCAGCACGGGACAGTCCATTGTCTGGATTGGTCCGGTATCCAGCGTTTTGGGTCTTGGGTCATCGCGTCCACCATTGGCCATGGACCTGGCGCAGGGTCTGCACGGTTCGGCCCGGCGCGCGGTAGCCCTTGATGGCAGGCGGGCGGCACCTGATAATCTGAGCTTTGCCGATGCGGTCGTGGTTTTGTCCGGTTCGGCTGTGCGCGCCAAAGCGGCAGGCCATGCAATTGCTAAGGCCGTGCCAACACCCAGTGTCGAAGGGGCCAGGGCATTGGCCGCAGAAATCATCTGGGATGTATTGGGCGCGGGCGCGCGCATGGGCCAGCGTTTCAAATCCCAGCAACTGATCGAACAGGCGGTCTTGACGGCCAAAGGCCGTGGGCGGACGATTGGCGGGCCAAAGGCTGATTTACTGGTCCGGTTTGGCGTGTCGGAATGGCGATAGGGAAAAGTCATGGGTTTATATGAACACTGGATTCTGCCTGCGCTGCTCGATTTTGTCATGGGCCAGAAAGCAATCATGAAACAGCGCAGACGTCTGGTACCGCTGGCCCGTGGCCGTGTGCTGGAAGTGGGCATTGGCTCGGGGCTCAATCTGGCTTTTTATGATCCGGTACAGGTGTCCGAGGTTCTGGGGCTTGACCCGTCATCAGAAATGAAATCCAGAGCGCGCAAGCGGGTTGCCGCATCGCCGGTACCGGTTTCCTTTGTCGGTTTGTCGGGCGAAGAAATCCCGCTGGAAAACGCCAGCGTGGATACAATTCTTTTTACCTATACGCTTTGCACGATCCCCGATCCGGTCAAGGCCCTGCACGAAATGCGCCGGGTACTCAAACCCGGCGGACAATTGCTGTTCTGTGAACACGGCAAGGCACCTGATGATGACGTGGCACAGTTTCAGCGGCGGCTGGAACCCACATGGTCGAACTGGTGCGGTGGCTGCCATCTGACCCGCGATGTGCCCGATCTTCTGTCAAAAGGCGGCTTTAGCGTGCGCGACATGGACGCCCGCTATATCCCCGGCCCACGCTTTGCCACATTCAATTATCGCGGCATGGCGCAGGCAGGCTAGGTAATTTCAGCTTTTATCTTTATCGTTCACTTGGATGCACGCCGTTGCGGGTCCTGATAGGGGGACTGCAATGCGGATCAGACTTGGGTATGAAATTTTATATGAGTGTGCGCAGCCCACACCCATGATCCTGACCCTGAATGTGCATTATTCACGCGCGTCTGATCTGGAAGAGCCGGATTATCTTAAAACCCAGCCTGCGGTTCCGATGGCGGGATATCGTGACGGGTTTGGCAACTGGTGCACCCGCATTGTGGCACCAAAGGGGCTGATACGCATTACCAGCCAGTCGATCATTCGGGACAGCGGCATGGCTGATCCGCATGCGCCTTTTGCGGCCCAATATGCGGTTCAGGATCTGCCCGAAGAGACTTTGGTGTTTTTACTGGGCAGCCGGTATTGCGAGACCGATCTGTTGTCCAAAATAGCATGGGACATGTTCGGGACCACGCCACTGGGATGGGGGCGGGTACAGGCGATTTGCGATTTCGTGCATCAGCATATCGTCTTTGGCTATGAACATGCCCGTGCGACCAAGACCGCGTTCGAGGTGTTTCAGGAGCGGGTGGGGGTCTGCAGGGATTATGCCCATCTGGCCGTGGCATTATGCCGGGCGATGAACATTCCGGCGCGCTATTGCACGGGATATCTGGGCGATATCGCGATTCCACCGCCTTATGGGCCGATGGACTTTGCAGGCTGGTTCGAAGCCTATCTTGGCGGGCGCTGGTACACGTTTGATCCGCGAAACAATATGCCAAGGGTCGGGCGCATCCTGATCGCCCGTGGTCGCGATGCCTCCGATGTGGCCATTGCCAGCACCTTTGGCCCCGCGATTTTAAGACAGTTCATTGTGCATACGGACGAACTGCCCGAACAGGAGCCGCAATAAAGCCTGCCGATCCGGTCAAGACACATCCTTAATACCATTCAAATTCGAGAGGGGGTCGCCTCTTTTACGCCCTGCTTTAAACGGTCAAGATCTGCTGGCTGAAGGCGATCAATGCCACGCGAATAGTTGAGCGCATTCAAATAATAGAACAGGGCATTTTGACGATTGCTCGCTTTGTTGTCGCGCGTCTTGATGAGTTTGGCAGGGGATCCGCCAATGATAGAATTTTCGGGAAATTCACTGCCTTCACTTACGATCGAATTACCGGCGATAATCGAGTTTGCGCCGATCTTGGCACCGTCCATAACTGTAGCCCCGATCCCGATCAGGCAATAGTCCCCGATTTCGCAGCCGTGAAGCGTCGCATGGTGAGTGATTGAGCACTCTCGGCCAATCAATGTCGGCGTGCTGTTGCCAACATGGATCATGACAAAATCTTGAATATTGGTGCGCTCGCCTACAATGATTTCAAACATCTCCGCGCGAAAAACAGCGTAAGGCCAAACCGACGAACCAGGTCCTAATCTTACTTTGCCATAGATAAGTGCGGTCGGATGAATAAAGGCAGGACTATCGAGCACGACGCCTGTGCCAATGTGCGGTCCAACGTTCATGCGTGTTCGGCACCAGGGCAGGGTGTAGCACGAAGATGGCGGTCGGTTGAGGCAGGAAACCGTATTAGCGCCGCACCGACACGCGTCGGGCGCGTGACCAGTTCACCCCCACAATTTGGGCATTTGCCACCAAGTCTTTGCTCAGCGCAGTTTGGACAAAACGTGCATTCAAAGCTGCAGATGCGCGCTTGCGCGTCTGGCGGAAGATCCTTATCACAGCATTCGCAATTTGGTTTCAAAGTCAGCATAGGGTGTTTCTCCTTAACAGTGAGCCGTCCGTTCGGTTGATTATTGGCGGTAAGGGCTACGACTGGAGCTGATTAATCCGTGCCTGCGTACTTCCGGCAAGCCTTAAAATTCAAATGGCCGAAGGTGACGGCGACGAGCGCAATGAAAATGAAATTTATCGCTCCCTAGACACCTAAACAACTGCTGAGTTCAATAAGACCGATACACCATTGTTCTATCTCATAGTTTCAAATCTGATATTTCCGCCTCATTATGGTTCTTGCCTTTCATTGCAAGTCGACACCGTTGATCAAAAGGGGTTTGGTTTTGAGAAAGGCCCTTTTGCCAGGTAATGGCTCAGGGCGGCTTTACTTTGCTTCCGCTTTTGGCGGCAATTCCGCGGCAGGCGAGTCCAGGTTCTGGATATTGGACAAATGGTTAGGGTGAAAATTGACCATGATTACCCTCGACACATACGCGCCGGAGCGTC
>CAISDR010000316.1 GCA_903884125.1 uncultured bacterium | reverse complement strand
GCGAAGGCTGACGCACCCCAGGTGGCCTGACGCTCCGCATCTCGTCCGATTTTGCCCGGCCGCGCTAATCTGATTGCTGAACTATATAGATATTGCATCGGGAAGGAAGAGACATGACCCGCCGGGTTACCAGGTTGGGCCAGGAGCCGAAGTTAGCAATGAGTCGGTATCGTGCCCGGCATAACGCGCTAAAATCGGGTCTTTATGCCAAAACTCGTGTCCTCCCGTTCGAAGACGCCAAAGCCTATGCCAAACTGCGGGTAGCTATCTTTTCTGAATGGAGCCCTCGCGGGGCGATAGAAGAGGGAATTGTCGAACTAGTAATTGCAGATCTGTGGCGCCTAAACCGATTTATCTGGATTGAAAACGCGTTTGTGGAACAAACGAAATTGGCGCTGAGGCACCGCCCGCCTCACCCGGCGCCGATGGCCACATTGGAACTAGTTCAAAGCAGGAATGAAAAAAATGGCCCTTCCGATATTGGGGCGTGCACCGAATGCCAATCCGGTTCCGGAAGATTTGTTGAACTTCCATCCGAAATTATTGGCGAAATGGCACTTCTGGACGCCTTTGTGTGTCGCGTCAGCCAAACGCCTATGGAAGATGTGGCGCGACAGCGCCGTTGTGCGAATAGGGAGCTGCTGCGTAATATTAACGCCTTGGAATCGCTACAAGCGACACGCCAGGCGATCAATTCGGTCTCCTCGGAGCGCCATCCCCATACCAATATTGGTGATTGAGGGCTGCTGTGCTTTGGTGAATGAATCGCGCATTTCAATGAATGTTGATAAATTTATGATCCAGAGATTTCTAGCAATAAGGTTATACCCATTTTTATAGGTCAGTGCTTTCAGGACCTGAATTGATGACTAACAGTCCGCCCATCGCCATGGAGAGCCAGCCGTGAGCACTCCTGTGAAGCCCAAAAAGCATAGGCGCGGCCCTGCGCCGAACTCCTGGGATGGCCGTGTTAACGCAATCAAGGGGGTCTTGCAGGCATTGCCAATTTCAAAGCCCGCTGACCACACAACCTTATCGGTGGAAGCGCTAATCCCTTCGATGGCCGAGAAAATCGCGTCCATTGGCAGCCTACCGGTTCCCGCGACGTCATTGGACGACAAGGTGATTGCAAGCTTGAAGAAAGTCCTTTGTGAAGTGCCAAACCTACCGGCAGGTCAAACACCTGAATCCAACACCCGTGCATGGCTTTTAGATTTGAAGCACCACGTGTCGGCAGTTGCGGCGGCAAGGCGGAAAGTCCCAGGACGTCGCAAACATGGCGGTCAGGCGAAAATTCAGGCTGGTTTGATTGGGGATATTGCGGAAGAATACTACGGAATGCTGACCGATCGTAAGCCTCATGGCCCCGGCAGGCCCCCGCCGGGCGGGTCGTTGCGAGAGCTATTAGACGAAATCTATTGGGCGATGGGCATTCAGGCTAGCGCCGCGGCTCAAATTAAAGGGATTCTGAAAAGGCGGCGGAAATTGAGAACCGGACCATAAGTCCGAGTTCTTAAATTCCGATTTTTCTCGAGGCGTATTCCGGGCATTCAAGACTTGGCCGCCGTTTGGTGGCTTTTGCGAAACCGCAATACGTCGAGGCTCTCGGTGACTTCAGAAAAAAAAATCCAAGCGAATCGGCGAAACGCCGAACAAAGCACAGGTCCTAGAACAGCAAATGGCAAGAATCGTGCCCGCGGCAATGCCGTCAAAAACGGACTTTATGCCCGCTCCATGCTTATCAAGAACGAGGATCATAAAGCCTATCACGCTCTGCAAAAACAGTTTTTCGAAGAATATCCACCGGCGGGGCCAACGCAGAAAACAGTTTTGCAGCTAATAGTAGACGACGCTTGGCGCCTCCACCGGTTCCGTCTAATTGAAGCAGAAAAACTTAAGGAACAAAACGATATCCTTGAAAACCCGATGCACCGCTTAGAATTGGCAATGGATGCCGATGATCCAGGATGCGTCTTGCTCAAAGCTTATGTTCCCTCCAATAATTCGGCGCCGATGGAGGAAATCGCCCGTCAACGCAAAAATACAATACGGGATTTTTTCACTAATTGCGAAGCTCTGTGGGCAATCCAGGGCAGACGAAAGGTTGTGAAGACCGAGAAATTGGATAGCACGGGCGAGCAAAATCCAACCACCAAGGATCTGGACGTGCTTTCGTGATTAGCCTCTGCGTGCTGCCGCGCCATCCCGACAAATTGGGGTTGAATCCAATCACGGTCTAAACTCGCTCCCTATACGGTGGTGTGCCCGCGCTTGGCGCGTGCCTAATCGACGCGGAGTATTTGGATATGACAAGCACACACACTTGTAGGTGTTACGATTGTCGTCCGTCGGCTTGGTATTCCGGTTGCACATGTTTTCCTAAGCCCGGCGATCACCCGTATAATTCTCAGTACCTCCAACATGGGTGTTGCCATGTGCCTGAATTTCTGTTATCTTACGTTAGTCTTACCTAATGAAGCTACAATGAATCCACCATGCCCTCCAAGCCAAAATTGACCACCACCGTCTCAACCAAGGGGCAGGTCATCCTGCCCAAGGCAATTCGGGAACAGCGGCACTGGCTGGCCGGTACAGAACTGGTGGTGGAAGATACACCCGAGGGCGTGTTGTTGACGGCAAAGCCGGCGTTCGCACCCACCCGACCGAAGGACGTGTTTGGTTCCCTAGTCTACAAGGGACCAACGAAGACGATTGGCGAAATGGAAGCAGGGATCGCCGCAGAGGCGAAACGCCGACATGCTCGCAATCGATACTAATCTTATTGTCCGATATCTGGTGGATGATGATCCCGGGCAGGCTGCTCGGGCGCGCAAGCTGATCGACAACAATGACGTCTTCGTCTGCACCACGGTTTTGCTGGAGACCGAATGGGTGCTGCGGAGTGTCTATGGATTTTCGGCTGCACAATGCGCTAAGGCCCTCGCCGAATTTGCGGGGCTGCCGCGAGTGAGCCTGGAAGATGCTGCCGCGGCAGCAAAGGCACTGGGGTGGATGCAGCGGGGCGTGGATTTTGCGGACGGGCTGCACCTGGCCAAGGTGGAAGGCTGTGAGGCCTTCATCAGCTTCGACCCGGATTTCGCCAAGGCTGCCAATGCGCTTGGCGGCATCAAGGTGCAAGCACCCTAATTCTTAGCCTTCAAGGCGCGATGAAAGGATTGACGATTTGAAGGCGACCGTTGATGGACATGCCGTGCTGCATGTCTTCTGAATATAGAATGGTGCTGCCTGCTTGAAGGGCAGAGGCAATCATCAACGCATCGAAAAGGGAATAGCGGTGG
>CAISDR010000315.1 GCA_903884125.1 uncultured bacterium | reverse complement strand
TCCATATATTCGGACATGTCCATGCGGACCATGGCGCTTTCATCATCAAACATGAACCCGGCAAGCGCCTTGGTCAGTTCGGTTTTGCCAACGCCTGTCGGCCCCAAAAACAGAAACGATCCAATCGGGCGATTTGGGTCCTGTAATCCCGCGCGCGCACGGCGCACGGCGCTCGATACAGCGGCCAGCGCCTCGCCCTGGCCGACCACCCGCTTGCCCAATGCATCTTCCATTGCCAGCAGTTTTTCGCGCTCGCCCTGCAACATGCGATCAACCGGTATGCCTGTCCAGCGCGATACTACCTGGGCAACTTGTTCATCAGTGACCGCTTCGTCCGCCAGTCCACGTTCTGTCTCTGCCAGTTCATGCAGTTTGCGTTCGATGCCGGGAATGATCGAAAAACGCAACTCGGATGCCCGCACCAGATCACCCTTGCGCTGAGCGATATCCACCTCGGCGCGGGCACGGTCAAGGTCTTCGCTCAGGCGCTGCTGTGTGGAAAGGGCATCTTTTTCCACACGCCATTGGGCGGTCATTATGGCGCTGTCTTCTTCAAGGCCCGACAGCTCTTCATCAAGGCGCGCAAGACGTTCCCGAGAGGCCGGATCACTTTCACGCTTTAATGCTTCGCGTTCGATTTTCAATTGAATGACACGCCGGTCAATTTCGTCCAATGCTTCGGGCTTTGAATCCACCTGCATGCGCAACCGGCTACCCGCTTCGTCGATCAGGTCGATGGCCTTGTCCGGCAGGAACCGGTCGGCGATATAGCGGCTGGACAAGGTGGCAGCCGCGACAATCGCTGCGTCCGTGATCCGCACCCCATGATGCAGTTCATATTTTTCCTTCAATCCCCGCAGGATCGAAATCGTGTCGGCAACGGTTGGTTCGCCGACAAAGATCGGCTGGAATCTACGAGCAAGCGCTGCATCCTTTTCCACATGCTTGCGATATTCTTCCAGAGTGGTGGCACCAATACAGTGCAGATCGCCACGGGCCAGCGCAGGTTTCAAAAGGTTGGATGCATCCATCGCCCCTTCACCTTTGCCTGCACCCACCAGCGTATGCATCTCATCGATGAAAAGAATGATCTCGCCGTCGGCAGCCGTTACATCATGCAGAACGGCCTTTAGGCGTTCTTCGAATTCGCCGCGATATTTGGCGCCAGCAATCAGGCTGCCCATGTCCAGCGCCATGAGTTTCTTGGTGCGCAGACTTTCCGGCACATCCTCGTTCACGATCCGCAGGGCCAGTCCTTCGGCAATCGCAGTCTTGCCAACGCCCGGTTCACCGATCAGCACCGGATTGTTTTTGGTGCGCCGGGATAAAACCTGAATTGTGCGCCGGATTTCTTCCTCGCGGCCAATTACCGGGTCGAGCTTGCCTTCGCGTGCGGCCTGGGTCAGATCGCGGGCATAGCGCTTCAGCGCGTCATAAGAGCCTTCGGCATTGGCGCTGTCGGCCGTTCGACCTTTGCGCAACTGGCTGATGGCACCATTCAGTGCTTCTGGCTTAACACCTGCGCTGGCAAGTGCCTCCATCGCTTGTGTGCCTTTGGCGGTTGCCAGCGCCAGCAGCATGATTTCCGCGGTGACGAATGAGTCACCGGCCTTGGTTGCAGCCTGTTCCGCTGCCTCGAAAACGCGCGCGGTTTCCGGTGCCAGATAGACCTGGCCCGCACCAGACCCCTCGACCTTGGGCAATTTCGCCAATGCCTGCTCGGTCGCAGCCAATGCGCGCGCAGGGTCGCCGCCTGCGGTACGGATCAGGTTTTGGGCCAATCCCTGATCGTCGTCTAAAAGGACTTTCAGAACATGTTCAGGCGTAAAACGCTGATGACCAGAGCGAAGTGCCAGCCCCTGAGCCGATTGAACAAATCCGCGCAGACGTTCGGTATAATTTTCAAGATCCATAAAACCCTCCCAGCACGCCCATATGGTCCCATCTTGGGCACCGAATGAACGCCTTGCCAATAATGACCGACCCAATCCGGCATCGATCTTTCAACGTCCATGTGGGGATGGATCATTCGGGGTGC
This sequence comes from uncultured bacterium, assembly GCA_903884125.1. Lineage (GTDB taxonomy): Bacteria > Pseudomonadota > Alphaproteobacteria > CAISDR01 > CAISDR01 > CAISDR01. Next base: position 18,593 of record CAISDR010000315.1, on the reverse strand, counting down.
AAGGGCAGGCACTTTTGCGGAAAGTGCCTGCGACCGAACGCCGCCTATTTCATGGTTGGGATCGAAAAATCCGCCCCGGCCCGGATGCCTGTGGGCCAGCGAGCGGTGACGGTTTTAGTGCGCGTATAAAAACGCACGGAATCCGGCCCCAGCTGGTTCAGGTCGCCAAAGGCTGACCGTTTCCACCCCCCGAATGTGTAATAGGCCAGCGGCACTGGGATTGGGAAATTCACGCCGACCATGCCCACATCCACCCGCGACACGAATTCGCGCGCGGTGTCGCCATCACGGGTAAAGATTGCAACGCCATTGCCATATTCATGCTTGGACGGCAGGGACAGGGCTGTTTCAAAATCCGGCGCACGAACGACGGACAGGACCGGTCCGAAAATCTCGTCTTTATAAATGGTCATATCCGGGGTCACGTGGTCGAAAAGGCACCCGCCCAGAAAAAATCCGTTTTCATAACCTTGAAGCTTCAGATTGCGACCATCAACGAGTAATGACGCACCTTCGCTAACGCCTTTGTCCACATAGGATTTTACCTTGTCCCGATGGACGCCCGTGACCAGCGGCCCGAAATCGACGCTCGTATCCAGCGACTGGCCTATGCGCAGCGCTTCGACACGGGGTTTGAGTTTGGCAATCAGCGCATCAGCGGTTTTCTCTCCTACGGGAACCGCTACGGATATTGCCATGCAGCGTTCACCAGCGGCCCCATATCCTGCGCCGACCAGAGCATCAACCGCCTGATCAAGATCAGCATCAGGCATGATGATCATGTGGTTTTTGGCACCACCCATGGCCTGTACCCGTTTGCCGTTTGCGGCTCCCCTGGCATAGACATATTCGGCAATGGCGGTCGAGCCGACAAAGGATACCGCCTTGATATCGGGGGATTCCAGCAGGGTATCCACGGCCAGCTTGTCACCATTGACCACATTCAGCACACCGGGCGGCAGACCCGCTTCCAGCAGCAGCTCCGCCAGCGCCATAGGCACGCCGGGGTCTTTCTCAGAAGGCTTCAATATGAAAGCATTGCCGCAGGCAATGGCGGTGCCGATCATCCACATCGGGATCATCGCGGGAAAATTAAACGGTGTGATACCGGCAACAACGCCCAGAGGCTGGCGCATGGAATAAAGGTCAATATTCGGTCCCGCACCTTCAGTAAAATCACCCTTAAGCAGGTGGGGAATACCACAGGCAAATTCGATCAGTTCCAGACCGCGCTGAATGTCGCCCTTGGCATCGATAAGAACCTTGCCATGCTCCATGGACAGCAACTCTGCCAACTTATCCATGTCACGTTCGATCAGTTCCTTGAACTTGAACATGACACGGGCGCGACGCTGGGGATTGACCGCTGCCCAGGCCGGGAAGGCCGCGGCGGCATTGGCAATGGCGGCATCCAGTTCAACCCTGGTGGTATAGGCCACTTTTGCCTGAATTTCACCCGTGGAAGGATTGAAAACATCGCCAAATTGGCCGGAGCTGCCCGCTACCGCTTTGCCGCCGATAAAATGTCCATATGTCTTCACGGCCTGTCCCCATTCAGTTTGTTGCAATTGACGTTGGTGTACGCTTGACGGCCGCGGCCTGCAAGCCAAAGGCGTCTTGACGGGCGGGCTTCAACCCGGCCCTATTGCACCCTTGACCTTAGCCTGGGAAACGCCCATGTCCGTCTGCCGCAAACAATATGTGCTCTGCTTTCTTACTTTGACTTTTGGATTGGTACTAATGACATCGCCCGTTTCCGCCGAACCAGACCTGTTCCAAAAAGCGGGCGCGGCACCCCACCCGCAAGCGGTCGCCAAATCCCGAACGGTAAACGGTGTGAAGCTGATCGATAATTACGGCTGGCTGGAAGACAAGACCAATAAAAAGGTCATTGCCCATCTTAAAGCTGAAAACACCTATTTCGACAAGGTAACGGCACCGACAAAGGCATTGCGCAACACGTTATACGACGAAATGCGTGCCCGCATTGTCGAGGATGACACCACCGTGCCGGTCAAAGACGGTGCGTATTATTACGCCTGGCGCACGGCCAAGGGGCAGGAATATCGGGACCTGGTTCGCTTTAGCGCCTTTGTCGATGGCAAAGGTCAAGGGTCTGGCGAAGTGGTGCTGGACGTCAATGCGCTAGCCAAAGATAAGACATATTACCGGGTTGCAGGGTTTGCTGCGACCCGCGACGGCAGCCGGATTGCATGGCTGGCCAACACCACCGGCAGCCTGAAAAGCGACCTTATGATCAAGGTGGTTGCCACCGGCGAAATGATCAGCCATCAGATCAACGATGTCAGCGATATTTTCTGGTCACCAGATGGGCGCGATCTTTATGTCACCCATCAGGATGCCGCCGAGCGTTCCTACCGGGTTGACCGCTATGGCATTGACAGTGGCGAACACCAGATCCTGGCGCAGGAGGATGACCCGGAATTTTCCATGGGTGCCAGCCTGTCATCCGACCGCAGCACGGTCCTGATTGAATCGCATGCGACCGATACCAGCGAAATCCGGCTGATGGACCCTGCACATCCAACCGCACCACCAATATTTCTGGCCAAACGCCGAAACGGCCATCTGTATTCGGCCGATGTGGCCGATGGACAAGTATTCATTGAGACTGATGATCAGGGGCTGAACGGCCGCATCGCGGTTGCACCGGTGGACACACCGGATGAAAGTCAGTGGCAGGATTTCATTCCCCTACGCAAGGATGTAGCGATCACGGGATTGAGCCTTTTCAAAGGGCATGTGGTTTTGAGTACCCGGCGCGACGCGCGGACGGAAATTGAAATCATTAACCGCAAAACACTGGAGCGTCACACGATCCGCCAGGACGAGGCGGTCTATACCATCAGCCCGACGGGGAATATGGAATTTGAAACCGCGACCTTGCGTTTCAGCTATTCATCCTTTGTCACACCGGGCATTGTTTATGATTATGATATGGAAAAGCGTAGCCGCGTCGAGCTGAAGCGTATCGTGGTGCCTGGTGGTTTTGATCCGGACCAATATGTGTCCGAACGAATCTATGCCATAGGTGCAGACGGCACACGGATTCCGATATCGCTGATCCATCGAAAGGATGTGACGCCTGATGGCACGCGCCCCACATTCCTTTATGTTTATGGGGCCTACGGAATTCCTATGTCGCCAACGTACTCCACCAGCATTATTTCTATGCTGGATCGCGGCATGGTCTATGCGCTGGCGCATGTGCGCGGCGGTGGAGATCAGGGCCGCGAGTGGCACCAGGGCGGGCGACTTGCGACCAAAACCAATACTTTTACCGACACGAATGCAGCAGCAGAAGCGCTGATCAGTGCGGGATGGACCAGGCCCCAGTTATTGGCGCTGGAGGGTCGAAGTGCTGGTGGTCTGACTTTGGGTGCGGCTCTTAACCTGCGGCCCGACCTTTATCGGGTGGCGCATCTGGGCGTGCCGTTTGTTGATGTAATCAACACCATGCTTGACCCAACTGTGCCGCTAACCACCGGTGAATATCGCGAATGGGGAAACCCCAATGAACCAGAAGCGTTCAGGCGCATTCTGGCCTATTCGCCATATGACAATCTCGGGGCAATGCCCTATCCGGCACTGCTGGTGACGACCGGCATTAACGACATGCAGGTGCGCTATTCCGAACCGACAAAATACGTGGCAAAACTGCGCGCACTTAATCCTGACGCCCATGTAATCATGCGGGTCAACATGGGTGTCGGCCATGGCGGTGCGTCAGGGCGCTACAAGGCACTGGATGAACGCGCACAGGAATTGGCCTATCTTTTGTGGATGCTTGGATATCGAAAATGATTAGAGCCGCTGTTGGCTGGGTAATTGTTGTCTTTGGCGTTGTGATATTTATCATTCCCGCCCTGGGCTGGCCCGGCGTTATCATTGTTGCAGGCGGCGGGATTTTGGTATTGCGAAATTCACGCTGGTCGCGGCGCAGGTTTGTTGAAATGGCCAAACGATATCCATCAACTTTCGGCAGGGCACGACAGTGGATTGCCGGCAAGGTCGCCCGATTTGGAAAGGAAGAGAGCCAGTGAAATATCTTCATACGATGGTGCGCGTCAGCGACCTGGAAAAGTCAGTGACTTTCTATTCCGATTGTCTTGGGCTGGTGGAATTGCGCCGGATTGAAAATGCAGCCGGGCGCTTCACCCTGGTTTTCCTGGCGGCCCCCGGTGATGAAAGTGCGCAGGTAGAACTGACCTATAACTGGGACCCAGAGGCATATACCGGCGGGCGCAATTTCGGGCATCTGGCCTATGCAGTCAGCGACATTTATGCGACCTGCCAGCGGTTGAAAGACAAGGGTGTAACCATCAACCGTCCGCCGCGCGATGGCCGCATGGCCTTTGTGCGATCGCCGGACAATATATCCATTGAACTGCTTCAGGCCGGACCGGCGCTGGCACCGGCTGAACCTTGGGTATCCATGCCCAATATCGGTGAATGGTAGCAGGTCAGGGAATTGCAAGCCTGCGCAGGGTCCCTAGCTCCTGAGGCTGTCCAACCAGGATCGTGGTTGAACGACTGGATGAAAAATAATCCCGCGCCACTTTGTTGATCAGGGTCAAGGGCACCGCATCATCACGATCCGGTTCCTTGTCAAAATCATCAACCTTGCAATGGCGCAGACGATTAAAAATCATCTGGGATGCGATTTCATCGGGCGAGGTCAATTCGCGCCCATGTGCTGCCCGTCGCAGTGCACGCAGCGCGGAGATTTCCTTGCTATCGACTCCATCTGCCGCCAGCTTGTCCAGTTCGCCATGCAGAATTTTCAAAACATCAGCCGCCTTTTCATTAGGTACCGATGTTGCGATCACCAATACTGAACCCAGGTCAGACGGATGAATACTGGCCTCGACACCGTAGGACAGACCGCGCTGTTCGCGGATTGCCTTGAATAGGCGCGAGGGTGCCTCGCGTCCCAGAATATCACTTAAAAGATCTGAGGCGGTGCCTTCATCATCAATGCCGCCGGGTACCGGCTGGCTTATCAGGATCAGCGTCTGATCACCTTCGCGCGGGACGACCACGGTCTGCCCTGCACCCTTGTAATGGCGCGGTGGCGGTGGCGGTACATTCGCTTTTTCCGGCAGATTGCCAAATGTATCATCAACAAAATCAACCGCTTCCTGCGTGGAAACGGCACCGGCAATTGCAATCAGAAGGTTGGAACGAGCAAAATGATTTTTGTGCCAGGCGCGCAAGACATCAGGCGCAATCCGGGGAGGATCTTCATTTGGACCAATCATAGCCTTTAGCTTGGGATGATCCGGCAGCATCAGTCTGGCCAGAGCCACCGATGCCATAAATCCGGACTGCTTCCATAATTCCGGCAGATCTGATTTCAGCGAACGGCGCAGCCGTTCGGCATCGGCGGCGTCAAATCGAGGCCTAAGCAAGGCTGATTTCAGCAGGGATTGGGCACGCAGTCGTTCAGCCCGTCCGACTGTCAGGCCAAGGGCCAGATATTCACGTTCCGCCCCAAAAGCGATATTGATGCCTGCGTCTTCTGCGGCACCGGCAAAGGCTACCGCGTCCAGATCACCGGAACCCTCCATCATCATCGCACTGGCTGACGCTGATAATTGTTTAGGCGCAGACGCATCGCTTTCACTGCCGCCCAGCCACAGGGCCTGAACCGAAACCTGACTGGCTGCACTGTCTGATGCCAGCCAGACAACCAGCCCCTTGGGTGTTACCACTTCGACCCAGGCAGATGCATGGGCCAGATCAATGTACCCAAGCATAAAGATCGCAAACAGAAATAGTTTATTCATTTTGGTTCAGATTTTTTCGGCTTTGAGGGTTCGGTTTTGCGCGCGCTCTCACGTGGCAGCAATCGCGCATCCAGCCATGGACCGGGGGATAATAAAATCTGCAGGGCATCATTTGCCTGTTTGGCACTCACGGCCTTGACCACTGCGGGCCAGTTTTCGGTATCTGCCGGCGGCTGACCAATCACAAAGGCATTGGAAAAAGTTGACGCCACCGATGCAGGCTTGTCGCGCATTTGCTCCAATGCCGCCAGATAGCGTTTTTTGACTTTTTCAACTTCGGCATCGGTAATCGGCTTTGTACGAACAGTGTCGAGTTCCGTGGACAGACGTTTGTCCAGACCGCTAAGATCATTCAGATCAAGTGGTGACGCGGCAATTGAAACCGTCAGCGCGCCATTCATCTGACCGCGCGCCGAAAAACTGACGCCCGTTGCAACAGGGTCAGTATAGACCAGCGGCCGGCTAAGGCGGGAATCCGCTGAACCGGCCACGGCCTGGGACGCAACGAGTATCGCTGCCTGCGCGGTGGGCTTTAGCACATCGGGATAGGAAATGAGCCGCGTGCGTAACAGACTGGGTGTTCCCACATCAGGACCGCGCACAACCAACGGCTCAAATTTTGCCGTCGGCAATGGCAATTTGCGCCATGGACGTTTAGGCACAGGGGATGCAGGCAGCGGTGCCATATAGCGCATGACCAATTCTGCAGCCTGTGGCACCGTAATCTTGCCCGCAATCACCAGCCCGATATTGGATGCCCCATACCATTTTGCATGAAATGCCCGTGCATCCGCCAACGTCAGACCATTCAGATCGGCATCCGTACCGATAACCGGTCGGCCATTGGGCCTGTCACCCCAGATCGCGGCCAAAAGTTTTTCGTAAAACTTTGCGGCGGTGGAATCGCCGCGTTGCGTTTTTTCCCGCTTGACCACATCAAGCTCGACTGCAGCCCCCGATTCATCATTGGTCAGGGCACGAATGCGTTGTGCCTCGCTTTTTAAAGTCTCTTCAAATTTTTCGGGGGGAACAGCATTGAAATAGGATGTGACCTCGTTCGACGTATAGGCATTGGAAGAACCGCCCGCCTGTGCCACCTGTTCCAGGTGCCCGGCATTGGCCTTTTCACCGGCGCGGAACATCAGATGTTCAAGGTAATGGGCAAGCCCGGACTTGCCGGGTTCTTCATCATTAGAACCGACACGATAGGTAAATTGCATATGCACAATCGGCGCATTGGCAATCGGCACGATCACAACTTCCATGCCGTTTTCAAGGGTGAAGGAAGATGAATTATAGGTCGCCCCAACCGTCATTTCCGGCATGACCGGTGCCTTTACCGCCTGATCGAGAACGACCGGCGCGCAGCTCAGCAATGTCACAACTGAAAAACACGCACCCATACGTCCCAAAGTCATTTGCATCTTACTCAACCTTTCAGCCCTGCTAATGATGTTCAGTTCACTGGAAACGTACGGGTGATCTTGACACCGGTCGCATCACCAACAATCACGACAGTCATTTTTTCCGGTTTCAGATAAGTGCGCGCCAGTTCATTGACCTGTTCCCTGGTCACTTGCGCCACATTGTCGGGATATTTGTCCCAATGATCAATTGGACGACCCTTGACCTGCAAGCTGGAAAGCATGCCCGCAATGGCTGTGGGACTTGTCAGGCCCTTGCCATGGCGTGCCCGCAACCGTTCCTTTGTCGCCGCCAGATCTGTATCCGAAATGCCATCCTTTGCCACCTGATCAAGGGTTTCGCGCACCAAGGCCAATGCCTCGGCCGCTTTGTCCTTTGGCAGGCTGGTCGAAATGATAAACTGTGTACCGCGCATACCACCGCCCGCATTGCCGGTAATGCCGTAGGAAAGTCCTTTTTCCTCTCGGATTTTCTTGAACAGGCGGCCCGCATTGCCATTGCCCACATAATCAGCCAGCACATCGCCCGCTGCCCCTTCGACCCCTTCGTCAGGGCCGGCATCCGGCAGGAAAGGACCGGCCACAATCAGAATGGACTGGTCGGATTCCGCTGGCACATCAACTACTTCCCCCGCACCGGTGTAGGTAATCATCGGCATATCCGGCACAGCAGATTTTTCGGAGATACCTGCAAACAACTGATCGATAATCTGACCGGCATTTTCCGATGTGATTGCGCCCGCCAGCGACACGGTCATGCTGTCACGGGCAAATCTTTGTTTGTGCCAGGATAACAGTTCTGCACGGTCGAATTTTGGCAATTCCTCCCCCGGCTTCAAAACAGCCTTTGTCGCCGGATCATTGGCACGCATGACCTGCCACAGTGCATATTGCGCCTTGCCCTGCGGTGCTGCGAAAAAAGATTTCATGCCGTTGTTCATCGTTTTGGCTACCCGCATCATATCGATTGGATCAAAGCGCGGTTCAGAAAAAAGGCTGTGGGCCAGTTTCACTGTCTCATCAAGCTTGTCGGGCTTGGCAGTCAGCAGCAGGCCGATGCGCGGGCCTTCGGTATTGAAAACCCTTATGGTTGAGCCAAGATCTTGCACCGCAGATTTGAAATCCACCTCGTCAAGGCCACCTGCCCCCGATCCCATCATTACCAGTGCAAATTCACCCAGTCCCCGCTTGGATGTTTTAGGGTCAAATCCATCACGCCACGTCGCCATGACGGTGATATCCTTGGCTGTAGGATCAGGTGATATCCAGGCAACAATACCCGACGGCGATGTCAGCTTTTCAATCGGCACGGCAAGTGCGTGCGTCACAACTCCTGAAATCAGGCCAGCGGACATCCCGACGGTTGCAATTGCATTACGAAATCCAAACTTCCAATCCATAGGGCTACTCCAATAGACAAACAGCAATGCTTCAAGGCTGGCATGGGGCGTGTGGAAACACAACCGGCCACATGTTTGGGATCATGCTGCACTTTCGCGCGATGCTGCTACCGGATCATAATTCAGATTGGGTGACAACCAGCGTTCAATTTCTTCGACATTCATGCCCTTGCGTGCTGCATAATCCTCAACCTGATCGCGATCAATCTTGCCCAAACCAAAATAGGCTGATTGCGGATGCGCAAAGTAAAGGCCCGAAACGGACGCGCCTGGATACATGGCGCAGCTTTCTGTCAGTTCCACGCCAATTTCCCTTGTGGCATCCAGAATCTGAAACAAGGCGCGTTTTTCGGTGTGATCAGGACAGGCAGGATACCCCGGCGCTGGCCGGATACCCCGATATTTCTCCGCTATCAGATCAGTACCGGAAAGATTCTCATCTGGCGCATAGCCCCAGAATTCACGACGCACCCGTTCATGCAATCGTTCAGCAAAGGCTTCGGCCAGGCGGTCAGCCAGCGCCTTGGCCATGATTGATGAATAATCATCATGCGCCCGTTCAAAAGCTTTTGCCCGTTCATCAAGATTAAAACCGGTCGACACCACAAACCCGCCCAGATAATCAGCAATACCCGCGGGTGCGATGTAATCCGCCAGCGCGCGATTGGCCTTTGGTCCGCCCGCCTCGCGCGGCATCTGCTGACGCAGGGTATGAATGCGCGACAAAATTCTGGCGCGCGTGTCATCGGTATAAAGTGTGATGTCGTCGCCATCGGCATTGGCGGGCCAGAATCCGATCACGGCACGCGCTTCCAGCCATTTTTCATCGACAATGCGCCTTAACATGACTTGCGCATCAGCCAGCAGATTTCGTGCCGCCGTCCCAGTCACCGCATCATCCAGAATTGCAGGATAGGTAACGATCAGATCCCAGGCATGGAAGAACGGGGTCCAGTCAATCCGGTCGACCAGGTCAGCCAGATCGTAGTGAACCAAAGTCTTTGTGCCCAGAAATGCCGGACGTGGCGGCTGATAAGTGCCCCAGTCCAATACCAGCCGGTTTGCACGTGCCTGGACAATCGACTGCCTGCGCGCATCCGCCCGCTGCCTGCCATGCGTTAATGCCAGTTGCACATATTCGGCATTGATTTCGGCAGCGTATTCATGGCGCCGTTCGGACAGAAGATTTTGTGCCACCCCAACCGCACGCGACGCATCGGATACATAGATTACGCCGTGGCGATAATTCGGGGCGATCTTGACTGCTGTATGCATTTTACTGGTGGTGGCACCACCAATCAGCAGGGGAATATCAAATCCCTGCCGGGCCATTTCCGTTGCCAGAAAACTCATTTCATCAAGGCTGGGCGTGATCAGCCCCGACAGGCCGATAATATCAACCTTTTCAGCGCGTGCGGCTTCTAGAATCTTTGCCGCAGGCACCATGACGCCCAGATCGATCACCTCAAAATTATTACACTGCAACACCACGCCCACGATATTCTTGCCGATATCGTGCACGTCGCCCTTGACCGTGGCCATCAGGATTTTGCCCGCATTCTGCCGTCCGGTGCCACCGGTGCGCCGTTTTTCCTCTTCGATAAAGGGAATCAGATAGGCGACCGCCTTTTTCATCACGCGGGCGGATTTCACCACCTGGGGCAGGAACATCTTGCCTGCACCAAACAGGTCACCAACCACATTCATGCCCGCCATTAACGGCCCTTCGATCACATCCAGCGGCCGGGCCGACCGGGCACGCGCCTCTTCGGTATCCTGATCGATAAAATCGGTTATACCATTGACCAGTGCATGGGTCAGACGTTCGGATACCGGCAATTCACGCCAGGCAAGTGTTACTTCCTCGACCTTTGCACCTTCACGGAACTGGTCGGCAATTTCGGTCAGACGATCTGTGGCATCCGCACGCCGGTTTAATAAAACATCTTCGACCCGTTCACGCAGTTCAGTTGGAATATCCTGATAGATCGCCAGTTGCGCGGCATTGACAATGCCCATGTCCATGCCAGCCTTGATCGCATGGAACAGAAACGCTGCATGCATGGCTTCGCGCACAGCATTGTTGCCGCGGAACGCAAAGGATATGTTTGATACCCCGCCCGACACCATGGCCCGTGGCAGATTGGCCTTGATCAGTTTGATGGCGTCAAAAAACGCAACGCCATAATCATTATGTTCTTCGATCCCGGTGGCCACCGCAAAGATATTGGGGTCAAAGATGATATCTTCGGCGGCCATGCCCACTGTTTCGGTCAGAAGTTTATATGCGCGTGCACAGATTTCATATTTGCGCCGGGCGGTTTCCGCTTGCCCCTGTTCGTCAAAGGCCATGACCACTACGGCCGCACCAAAGCGGGCCAGAACCCGCGCCTGTGCCAGGAAGGGTGCTTCGCCTTCTTTCAGTGAAATTGAATTGACAATGGCCTTGCCCTGAACCTGCTTCAGCCCTTCTTCGATCACATCGAATTTTGAACTGTCGATCATCACAGGTACGCGCGCGATATCAGGTTCGGCTGCAATCAGGCGCAGGAAGCGGACCATCGCCGCTTTGGAATCCAAAAGACCTTCGTCCATATTGACGTCAATGATCTGTGCGCCGCCTTCGACCTGATTGCGCGCAACACTGAGTGCCGCATCAAAATCACCAGCCTGAATCAGTTTGGAGAACCTGGCCGAACCGGTGACATTGGTGCGTTCGCCAACATTGACGAAATTGGTATCAGGCCCGATCACCAAAGGTTCCAGCCCCGCCAGACGGCAGCGCGGCTCGATTGCATGAATGATGCGCGGCGGCAAGCTGCCAATGGCTTTAACCATCGCGGCAATATGAACCGGTGTGGTACCACAGCAGCCACCAACCACATTGACCAGACCATTGGCCACCCAGTCGCGCAAGTGATCGGCCATCATTTCGGCCGTTTCATCATAGCCACCAAAGGCATTGGGCAAGCCGGCATTAGGATGTGCCGACACACGGGTATCGGCAACGCGCGACAGTTCCTGTACATAGGCACGAAGTTCGCTTGGGCCCAGCGCGCAGTTAAGGCCAATTGAAAACGGTCTGGCATGACGCAATGAATACCAGAACGCTTCTGCGGTCTGTCCGGACAGGGTACGCCCCGACAGATCGGTAATCGTTCCCGAAATCATGATCGGAAGGCGCAGGCCTGCCTTGTCAAATGCCTCTTCAATGGCAAACAAAGCTGCCTTGGCATTCAGCGTATCAAAGATGGTCTCAACCATCAAAATGTCGGCCCCACCCTCGATCAGGCCCTGGGCCGCTACGGCATAGGTTTCGCGCAGTTCATCAAAGCTGACGCCACGAAAACCGGGATCATTCACATCCGGGGAAATGGACGCGGTGCGGCTGGTTGGGCCCAGAACACCTGCCACAAAGCAGATGCGTCCCGTACCGGAACCAACTTCGTCGGCAACCGTTCGGGCCAGTCTGGCGGCTTCGAAATTCAGTTCATGAACCAGATGTTCCATTCCGTAATCGGCCAGCGAAACGGAAGTGGAATTGAACGTGTTGGTTTCTACAATATCGCTGCCCGCATCATAATAGGCGCGGTGAATACCGGCGATAATATCAGGCCGTGTCAGGGTCAGAAGATCGTTATTGCCTTTAAGATCGCGGTCGTAATTCGCAAACCTTGTGCCGCGAAAATCCGCTTCGGCCAGTTGATGTCCCTGGATCATGGTGCCCATTGCACCATCCAGAAATAATACGCGTTCGCTGGCCAGTTGGTATAACGCTTTAATGCGTGCGGTACGGTCCATGGAAGTGCTCACGTTCTTGGGCGCAGGCCCAGTATGTGGCAGACGGCATAAACCAGATCTGCCTTGTTCAGCGTATAGAAATGAAACTGGTCATGACCCAGCAAACGCAACCGGGAAACCTGATCCGCTGCCACATGGGCCGCCACCAGATCGCGGGTTGCCGGATCATCATCCAGCCCCGCATAAAAATCCCGTAACCATTGTGGCACATGCGCACCGCATTTTTCAGCCATGCGCGCCACACCCTTGAAATTATTGGTAGGCATGATGCCGGGCACAATGGGGATGCGGATTCCGGCCTTGAAAGCCCGTTCCCGAAAGCGTTCGTGCCGGTCCGTATCAAACACAAACTGCGTGATTGCACGGGTGGCACCGGCATCGATCTTGGCCTTCAGCAGATCCAGATCAGATTCAACCGAGGCTGATTCCGGATGTTTTTCCGGATAGGCGGAAACCGATATTTCAAAATCACCAATCGCCCTGATACCGCGGATCAGATCAGGCGTAGTGGCATAGCCTTGGGGATGCGGCTGATAGCTGGTGCCAACCCCGGTTGGCGGATCCCCGCGCAATGCAACGATGTGGCGCACCCCGGCCTGCCAGTATGCGGCAATCACTTCATCAATCTCGGCACGCGCTGCCCCCACACAGGTCAGGTGGGCTGCCGGTTTCAATGTGGTTTCATCGACAATACGTTTCACCGTGGCGTGTGTGCGGTCACGGGTTGAACCGCCAGCGCCATAGGTCACCGACACAAATGACGGGCCCAGCGGTTCAAGCCGCCGGATTGCCCGCCACAGATTGGCCTCGGCCTCGACCGATTTGGGCGGCGAAAATTCAAAACTCACCGCAATTGGGTTTATAGCAGCGCTGTGGGATTCAACCATGTTGGGGTTTTCCGGGTTTACGATTGCCAGCACGCGCCAGCCACAGATTGACCGTCAGCATTTCACCGCTCTGTTCCGGCCCGCCTGCTTCAAGGGCACGGGTTTCAATCTGACCAAGACCGGCTGCCTTGCACCAGGCACTGACTTCCGATGTAGCAAGACCCAGCCGCCGATGGGCCTGTTCGGTACGCAGCATTTCAAACTCATGGGGTGCGAAATCCACAATCAGCATGGCCCCGCCGGGCTTCAACAACTGGGCCGCCTCCTTAATGGCAGCAGCCGGATGATCCAGAAAATGCAGAACCTGATGCAGGATCACCGCATCTGCCGATGCCTGATCCAAAGCCAGATGATAAAGATCGCCCTGACGCACCCGCAGATGGCGCGCACCAAAGGCCTCCAAATTGGCGCGGGCGATCCGCAGCATGTCTGCACTTTGGTCAACACCTAAAGCCTGATCGGCAAATGGTGCCATTATTTCCAGCATGCGCCCGGTGCCGGTCCCCAGATCAACCACATGAGCCAGCCGCCGGTCGCGTTTTACCCCGACCAGCATGTCAAGAATTGCCGATTCCACTTCGGCCTCGGGCACATGGCGCGAGCGAATCTGATGCCAGTTAGCCGCAATAGAGGCAAAATAATCCGACGCCGCCTCGCGCCGCTCTGCCCGAATGGCCGACAGCCGCGCCGTGTCACGGGCAATTTCAGGATCATCCAGCGGGATCAGACGCGCAATCGCCTGAACCAGCCCACCCTGATCGCCGCGATCCGCCAGCCGGTAAAACACCCAGGCCCCTTCCCGATGGCGGTCTAAAAGCCCCGCTTCCACCATCAGCTTAAGGTGCCGGCTGATCCGAGGCTGGCTCTGGCCCAGTATCTGGGTCAGTTCAGAAACAGTCAGATCCGACTGGCCAAGCGCATGCAAAAGGCGCAACCGTGTCGCCTCCCCCGCCGCGCGCAACCCTGCCAATAAAATTTCCACCGAAAACCTCTAAATGATTTTCGGATATAAACATATCTTTATGTGATTGCGCAAGGGGTGGGGTTGAACAGTTTGCCAATCACCTGCTTGTCGAAATCAAAAGAGGAAAAAGTAGGGCTTTTTCCATACCATCGAGAACACTGTTTGGAGCCGATGGGGAAACTATTCGGTTTTCTTGGGACCTTTGGCATTTTGCCGTTTTGCAACGGACGCGTCTGCCATGGTCCTGCCACCAGACGAATGCCCCTTTTTCATCTGAGCGCTTGCGTCTTTTAATTCTTTAGCGTTAGGCGGCTTAATCGTTTCTTTTTTTGCCATTTTGCATCCTCCGTTAGATAACCATTAAAAGTTTAACCAATTCTCTTGTATTTTCAATGCGTCTTGCATTGCAGACTTAACTCCAGGTATGGCATCGCCGTCCCCCCGAGCACTAAATGGCCAATTCCAAAGCGCTTTTAAAGGAACAAAGAGGAGGGTGTTCGATGTTACACCCAGTTCTTCTCTCTTTAATTGTTTTTATTTTTTTATACCATATATTATTGCAAAGTTGCAGGAAAATAGTTCAAACTGGTGTCAGGTATGTGCCATATTTTTCCAAGTTGGTGTGCGGTTGTGGATCAAAATTGGCCTTGGGATATGTTGCAGGCGGTCGGGGCTTTGGTTCAGGCAGTGGGCGTCGTTGCTGCGGCGATAATAGCCTGGTGGCAGATTAGTGCGCTAAGACGGCAGCAGCGGGGTTGGGAGACCCTGAAGGCATGTGAGCGATATGACACGGATGTCATTCTGGATGGGGCCCTAAAAACGCTTAGGGACAAGCGCGATACAGGCCAATTGAAACAAGACCCCAGACCATACCGACTGGAAATGACTATTGTTTTGAATTATATCGAACATGTTGTCATTGGTGTGAATCAAGGGTTTTATGATGAGCAGATTGTCAAAGATCACCTTGAGACAATAATGCGTGATCATGTGGGAGAATTCCTCGACCCTGACATGGCGCGGCGATCAGAAATTGACAAAGATGATTACATTGCGACCACCGAATTTTTGGACAGATGGAAAAAGCGGCAAATAGGCACCAAGTTCCTATAATTTGAGGAGTCCCGACATGACCCGCCCAAAGACTTAATCTCTTTGCATTTTTGCATTTTTGGGAGAATTGCTGACTAATTTTGTCTGCTAGTCAGCTTTGATACATTCGTCTGAGTTTTCGGTAAATTTTCATATTGCTGCCGCAGGCCCTCACCCTTCCGTTCCCAGTCGTTTTGCCCCACCCCGCCAATTCCCCCCAATTTTAACCAAAGGGTGGTCTGTACAGGGGGGCCGTGCGGGGCTAAACAGGGCGGATCACCCTTGGACACAGGTGCCGGAGAGTCAGCTTAACAAACTTGCTTCGCGGGAAATGTGCGCCAACCATGGTTATGGACTTGAGGCAGCGATGAAAGTATCCGACTTGGCGATGCGTTTTGGACGTCGGGGTTTTGTGGCGGCACTGGCCGCATGCGCGCTGATCATCACGCCCCTTATGACTGGATCGCCTGTTCAGGCCGCTGCTGGCGCGCCCGAGGCCAAAGCATTTATCGAGGGGCTGTCGCGTACGGTCATTGATGCGCTGGCCAAAGGGGCCAAGCAGCACGAACGCGCGCGGCTTTTTGCCGACCTGTTTGAAAAAAATGTCGACATGATCGGTGTGGGCAAGTTTGTGCTGGGGCGGTATTACCGTCAGGCAACGCCCGAACAACTGACCAAATATAATGCACTGTTTAAGGATTTTGTGGTCCTGACCTATGCGACCCGTCTGGGGGATTATGCTGGCCAGCGCATGTCGATCAAAAACGCAACGCCCGATGGCGACCAGTTCGTGGTGGGATCGGCCATCGAACGCGCCGACGGCCCGCCGATTATCGTTGACTGGCGGGTCAAGGATGTGGGCGGCGAATTGCGCATTGTCGATGTTACCATCGAAGGTGTCTCGATGGCACAGTCCCAGCGCGAGGATTTCAATTCCGTTATTCAAAGCGGTGGCGGAAATATCGACGCCCTGCTGACCAAGCTTAGCACACAGAACGAGCGACTGGCGCAAGCTGCCCCCTAGACCACGCCCGGTGATGGGCAAAGCACGATTGTAGCTGCGCACAATAGCGCGCAGACTGTTGCCTATGGTCTCCATCACTGAAAAATCCATGGACAGGGTCGCAGCTGCCTATCACGAGGCAGGGCATGCGGTCATGGCCTATCGTGTTGGCTGGTGGATCAATGATGATGGTATCGAAATCGACCGGCATCAGCATACCGGCCTGAGCTTTCCGGGCGAAGATACGAACTCCAGGCACGCTGGCATGGTCTGTCTGGCCGGGTGGGAAGCCGAACATCAGTTTCATGGCAAAGGTGGTATGCGAAACGCCGCCAGTCTGCTGGATGACCTGCACCGGGTGATTGATGGGACCGGTTGCGACGACTGGGGCGATGTTGAGGCGATGTTTCAGGCCATGATGACCGATAATCCCGGTCAGCCCCCGGCCCATTATCTGCGCGATGGCATTGAATGTCTGCACAAGACACGGATTGAATTGCGCAATCCGGTTGTCTGGGCTGCCATCAGCCGACTGGCGCAGGCATTGACCGAACGCGGCAGCCTTGACCCGGAAAGCGTGGAACGAATCATCGGCCCAATGACCCAGCTGTCGGCGAACAAAAAGCTCCATTCAGGAATTATCGATGCAAAGCAATAGGTTAGATAATTTTTGACCACGGGCGGGTGGTGTGGCATCGCCTGTAACAGTCAGGCGCTTGACATCGGCCACGTTCCGAGTAGTCTCCCGGCTCCTTTTTTGGCAGGAATATTGTCATGGCTAAGCCAACCAGCCTCAAGATCAAACTCGTTAGCTCGGCCGATACCGGGTTTTTCTATGTTGCAAAGAAAAATCCGCGTACCAAGACCGAAAAGATGAAGATGAAGAAATACGACCCCGTCGTGCGCAAGCACGTGGAATTCACCGAAGCCAAAATTAAGTAATTTTGGTTTCTGGTCGTTTCGTCAAACCGCGCTTGTTTCAGGCGCGGTTTTTCTATGGCGAAACGTGTCAGACCGGTTCGGCATCGACCCGGTTGCGCCCTGCCCGTTTGGCGCGATACAACGCCTGATCTGCGCGTTCAATCAGACTATCCGGGCTGTCGCCCGCCTTTGCCTGGGTCACACCAAAACTGGCGGTGACTGAAATGGCCCGATCACCAAAGGCAATGCTGCTTTCTTCAATCTGACGACGCATGCGTTCGGATACATGGGTGGCCGCAAGCAGGTCCGTGCCCGGCATGACCACAATGAACTCCTCGCCCCCATAACGACAGGCCAGATCAACACCGCGAATGCCACGCCCGATTCGCAGGGCAATTTCGCGCAGTACAACGTCACCTGCTGCATGACCATGTCGGTCATTCACCTGTTTGAAAAAATCAATGTCGATGAAAACCAGTGACAGCGGGCGTTGTTCGCCAAGTGCGCGGCGCAGCAGGCCGTTCAGATGGCTGGACAGGAAACGCCGGTTGAACAGGCCGGTCAGTTCATCAGTAATGGACAGTTCTACCGATACATGCAGCCGTTCGCGCAATTGGTCGGCATAGCGTTTGCGCTTCAGCTGGGTTTGAATGCGTGCTGACAATTCCAACTGGTCGACCGGCCGCGACAGATAGTCATTGGCACCCAGATCAAGCGCACGGGCGAGACGCTTGGTATCCCCTTCCTCAACGATCACCAGCACCGGCAGATTGCGTGTCTCAAGCCCAGAGCGTAATTGCGAACAAAGCCTCAGCCCATCAAAATGATCTGACGTTGCCGAAATGACAAACAGGTCGAATGCCCCCTGTCTGGCTGTTTCCAATGCACGCACCGCGTCCGGTTCAACGCGAATATGGTGACGCTTGCCCAGGGTGGCTAAGATCTGGCGGGCTGCTGTTTTTGAATCTTCAACCAGCAAAATTTCGGCCGGAAGGGAATCATCTATCCTGCCGCCCGGGCCACCGATACCAAGTTCAAACTCGGTTTCTTCGCGCATACGCAGTTCGTCGATCATCGTCTTGACACGGATCAATGATCGCAGTCGCGCCATCAGCGCAATGTCGTTGACAGGCTTGGTCAGAAAATCATCAGCCCCCGCCTCCAGTCCCATGACACGGTCGCTGGGTTGATCCAGTGCGGTTACCATGATCACCGGCAGGGCTTGGGTCTTTGGATTGGATTTCAGCCGGCGACAGACTTCAAACCCGTCCATTCCAGGCATCATCACATC
>CAISDR010000314.1 GCA_903884125.1 uncultured bacterium | reverse complement strand
GTACCTCGATCCGGGCTTGAAAATGTGGGCCGGGTGCAATCCCGAAAGCTGACTGGAAATACTGACACGCTGGCTCAATGGCCGATGTTCCCAGGATAAGAACAAAAATACGACCGACAAAGCTTTTGGCGGTCGGCAGGTCAAAACCCGGAACGGGGCTTTTGACCTGTGTCAGATAAAGTACTTCGCCCCCTGGACCCACCACCTGCATGGCCGAAATCTGGTCGGTGAAATCAAAGTCCAGCACTCTTGGTTCGCCTATGATCACAAACGGACTGGCGTCCAGCTTAGCTGCCAGTCTGTCCAGATCCTGAACCATGATTTCAATTGCGTTCCAGCCCAGTGTTGTAAGCGGTCGATAGTCCGGAACACCTGGCCCCTCGATCAGGCGCAGGAATGTTTTTTCGCCGCTTTCCGGCAAAAGTGTAGCCATTCGGGCCCCTGTGAGGCCAGGCGCGCCGAGGCGTTCGGCAAGGTCGGGATCAACCGTTCCAATGCTACCGCGATATCCCAGAAATTGCGCATAGGCAGCAACCGAATAATCCAGATCCGGCGTTGATATCGTTGCACCCGCAATAGGCCCAAGTCCTCTGTTTATCAAAGCTGCCCCCATATTTTAGCATTCTTGCCCACTGCTGTATTTCAATTTAACTGATCACAAGTGCCCCACGTTCGCGCTCGGTTTCGATCAGAATTTCTTCAAGCAATCGTTCAGCTGCAGGCGACAACCGGGTATTGCGCCGGGTGATCACGCAAGCTGATCGTGTAAGTGCTGTATCCGTATTATCCAGCGTCACCATGGCGCCAAGCGATATCATTGACGAAACCATATCGGGTGAAACACTGACGATATAATCGCCATCCAGGCATAGCCACATACCAAGCACCACGGCATCCGAGCGGATGATCTGCTTTGGTGGTGACAATGCCGCATTGAAATAAGCAGCCTGCACCGCCTTGAAAACATCTCCACGATAGGCGGGAATAATCCAGGCGTATTTGGCAAGATCGGCAAGACTAACATTACGTTGTCGGGTCAAAGGATGCCCGCGGCGCACGGCCAGCACATCACCCACATCAAACAGATGGCGGGTGTCGAGCACGTCAGAATCGCCACGATCATAGCTTGGTCCACCGATCACAAAATCAAAGGCTCCGGTCAGCAGGCGTTCAATCAATGCTTCGGTATAGCCTTCGACAATATGTATCTGAACATCCGGACGCTGATGGTGATAGCGTCGGATCGCTGAGGCCACCTGTCGACCGGACATTGTCTCGCCGACGCCAATTGCAACCGTGCCGCCGCGTGCGTCACGCATCAGCCCAATTTCGCTCATCAGTCGGTCGGTCATAGATAGGTGGGTGTGCGCCCGCGCCAGCAGGACCCGGCCTTCGGGGGTCAGTTCGATCCGGGTTCCCCGACGCCGATCAAGAAACCGGACTCCCGCCATGTCTTCCAGCTTGGCGATACTGGCCGACAGGGCTTGTTGGGTGATATTGAGCTGCCGGGCCGCCTCGGCAAAGCCGCCACATTCCACTACGGCCACAAAACGCCGCAACTGAATGGTTTCAATATCGATCAGCATGGCAGAACCGCATAGGTAACAATCTATTTTTGTTTCTGTCTGGTCGTGTCTGTGACTAGCCTGAAACATATGGACAAGGCCATCGGCGAGGCGACCTTGATCTGGCTTGCACCCTAAATCAAGCCTGAATCGGGCCGTTGGAATGGCAAACCGTTTTGAGACCAGGCGCGTTTTGGCAGATATCCTGGATTTTCAAGCAAACAGTCGGACCCAGAGGGAGCTTTAGATCGATGATACCGCAGCTAAACCACGAAATGCGCCCGACCCTGAATACCGAAGATATGGCGCGCGGCCAGTTTGTATCGGGTTTGCGATCGTTCATCCTGCACGATCTGGCTGCCGACATGCGTTATGCCTATGACAACCGCGCGGCAGCCGATTTTGCCAGCCAGCACGGCCATGCGCCGAAAGATGGTGCCGAGGTTCACAAGGCACTGCGACCTGATCCTGCTTTCAAGGTCTATAGCGCGCTGCGCGTCGAGGCCCAACGGATGGTCTGGAATTCGGTTGGCCCGGTCGTTGCCCGCGAATTGTACAAGCTGAACAAGGCGGCGGAGCAGGTTAAAGACAGACCCGGCCAGGTCAAACTGGCACCGGGTTTTGAAGTGCCGCGCAATGTATCAGCGCTGGATGTGCACCTGATGCCCGGGTCATATACCCGTGGTGGCGACACGCTGGAAGCCGGGGCGGTTTACGATCAGGGTCTGGCGGTATTTTCCATGGGCCTTATGGGTGAAAACCTGGATGACATCGGGCTGTCAATGGCGCGTTATATTTCGCGCAAATTCCGTGATTTCAAACCGACTGCCATTCTGGATATGGGCTGCACTATTGGTCACAACACCCTGCCCTGGAAACAGACCTATCCGCAGGCAAAAGTGACAGCAATTGATGCCGCCGGCTCGGTACTCTTATACGGCTCGGCACGGGCAAAAATGCTTGGACAGGACGTTGATTTTGTCCAGATGTCGGCAGATGCACTTGACTTCCCTGATCAGTCATTTGATCTGGTATTTTCGTCCATGTTCCTGCACGAAATCTCGAACAAGACACGCGAAAAGGTTTTTGCCGAAGCCTATCGGGTGTTGAAGCCGGGTGGATTGATGCTGCACATGGAATTGCCGCCCAATGATCAGATGAGCGCTTTTGACGGGTTTTATCTCGACTGGGACAGCTGGTATAACGAAGAACCCTTCTACAAGGCTTTCCGCGATCAGGATACGCGCACGATTTGCAAGGCAGCCGGGTTTGGCGCCGATGATTATCTGCAGTTTGTTGTGCCTTCTATTGGCATTTACGGTGCGGATGCCATTGATGACGCCATCGCGCACGAGGAAAGCCAGAAAGTCGATCAGTCCACAACCGGACGCCTGGCCGAAGGCGTTCAGTGGTTTGGCTTCGGCGCCTGGAAGCGATAGGGACAGCTATGTCTGAATCATTAAAACCCAAAGACGCGCTGCCCGGTATTTATGGCCCGGATGGAAGACCGACATTTTTTGCCGACCCCGCCATGGACAGGTTTGCGTCTGTCATTTTGAACATGGCACAAGAAATGTGGGTTCAGGATGCGCGCATCAGCGAACTAGAAACCGCCGCAGGCAAGCCCGCAAAATCAGCCGCTGAGCGCGAGGAACAGGCGCTTGCCTTTGTTCATCGCATCTTTGCCCCGCTGCGCGAACCCAGATGAAATTGGCGCGCAGGAACAGACTGTTCTGTTTGACAGGCCAGTTTCACGAGACCTACGCTGAAGACTGAGGAGTCGGTCGCGGCGATTGCGCTGACGAGTAGAATTGGAATCCGATTCGTTGATCTGCAAAGGGCGGATTGGGATGAAATCCAGATCGCATGCCCGGAAGATAGCCAAACAAAGGATAACGAAGAAACGGTATTATTTGCCCGGAGTTTCAGGTTATCAGGCCCATATTAGATGACGCAATCGCTTTGTTCGGCAGTACTCATTGCCGGACCTTCGTCAGGCGCTGGCAAGACAACGCTGACGGCTGCCATTGCACGTCGATAAAGGGCGATGGGCTTTCACGTCCGCGTCTTTAAGACAGGTCCGGATTTTCTTGACGATGATACTGGAGCGGGCTTGCCCAATCAGGTTCGTCATCGTCCCGGCTGGGACCATATTTCGGCTGTGCAAAATCATCAGCTATTCGAAATCAGGTCATGCGACGCCCTGCAACCCGGTCCTACCGCATTGACTGATGGTCTGTTGCGCCTGAAAACCATCATAGACAACTGGTCCAAGACCTTCGGGTGAAGTTTGTGAATTTCTACGGCATCTCAAGCTCAATCAACGGCCTTTAATGTTGCGTGAGATGTCAATTCAAATCAGGGCAAATCGAAGTCCAGGTATTGCATAACCGGATCAATGCCATCGGTGAGGCGAAGGGCCTGACCAGATGAAAGTATATCGCGCCACTGGTTTGGCCTGCCTACCCGGAAAAAGGAAGACAGACCGATGTTTTCATCAAAGCCGGATGCCATTTCCTGATCACGCAATGCCTG
Source organism: uncultured bacterium (assembly GCA_903884125.1). Lineage (GTDB taxonomy): Bacteria > Pseudomonadota > Alphaproteobacteria > CAISDR01 > CAISDR01 > CAISDR01. Next base: position 4,318 of record CAISDR010000314.1, on the reverse strand, counting down.
AAACGTGGTCTGACGCAAAGTGTTTTCAAACCTGTCCGCATCGATATCAACGCCCAGAAATTCAAAAATGCGTTGGAACTGTTCTGCCGGGTTGGCGCATAAATCATCAAACCGTACCAATAAGACTGTCGCACGCGATTCCTCAAGCCAGGAAATCGTGTGATTGACCCAACTATCGCGATATTCCCACCGCGTATTTTTGTCTGGTGGTGTACACGCATAATCCAAAGTCAGTTGATCAATGGCAGCGTCAATCGAAATCCCTGTATATGCAGCAAGGCTGACCGCCACATCGCATGGATGACGGACAATATGGATGATTCTGTCATGAGCCCGGAAATGAAAGGCATCGTAACCATAAAGTTGTACATTGGCGGTATGGGTTTTAACCGGATTTATTGACCCACGCCTGGGGCTGGTGAACAGGATCGAAAAATAATCGTCCCGGTGACGCCAATCGAATTCAAACGAGCGCAATCCATTTGGCCAACCGGTTGCCAGTGCCCAGACTCTTTCATCATGCTCGCCATAGCCATATTGGCCTAAGGCGTTAATATTCAGCGGATAATCCATGAAGTAGCTAGCCAAAAATGCACGAACATATGTGTTTCCGGATCGGGGATAACTTGCAACCCAGGTACTCATTGGGTCTACTCCATTACTATATATTTTTACAAACGGATAAAGTGACCAAATCCGTTGCGCCTGCAATAAATGACCAATTTGAAAATGGCAAATGCCGAAGATTATTTTTAGCGTCAATTTGGAACCGAAAGCCCATGTCTGCTTCAATTTGGCGTTATGATATAGATCGAGACGCTATAACATCCGTATTGCCTGTTCTGACAACGCCTTTCCCTTCTGCTTATCCAGATAGTTCAATATTCGACTTTCAGGATTGATCGTCCTTCCATCAAAATTGCCAGCACGATCAGAAACCGGGCATAGATGCAGCCGGGTTGCAAAACGCCAAAACCGATCACTGTCAGTATTAGCAGGATAGTCCGGAAGAAATATGCGAGGCCCGGCTGCATTGTCGCAATGCACAAGACCCCCACAAGTTCGACGCAACAAAAACAAACTTTGACAGCGACGAATCATATTTTCAGGCGTCATTCCTCGTTGAACAATCTGCGCCAGCATTCAGCTTTTTTTAAAAACTTATGGTTTTCTTATACTTCAGGCATATCTCCCGCCTCGACTTTAAATGCCGGTCGGGACGATGTTCGAGCCCTGAACTAAAGGGGTCCGCTATGACTGACATATTATGGTTGCTGGGTGGCAGCGTCCTATTTGGCATTTTGGCCATCTATCAACGCGCGCTCAGACGGCTTTAGGAAATCCAAAATGACATTCGAACTGCTACTTGGCGCCATCGTGGCGCTGGGCCTTTTGGCCTATCTAATCTACGCGCTTTTGCGCCCGGAAAAATTCTGAGGTTGCCATGACTTTTCAGGGCTGGATCCAGATCATATTGTTTTTTGTCACCGTCATTGCCATTGCAGCACCCCTTGGGGCTTACATGGAACGTGTTTTTGACGGCAAGAATACATGGCTGCGCCGTATCTTTGCGCCAATCGAACATGGATTATATAAACTGGCAGGGGTATCCCCTGAAGTCGAGCAGGACTGGGTTGGCTATGGCCTGGCCATGCTGATGTTCAGCCTCGCAGGCTTTGTAAGCTTGTATGGTCTGCAGCGGCTGCAGGACCTTCTGCCGTTGAATCCACAGGCCATGTCGGCGGTGCCAACTGATCTTGCGTTTAATACATCCATCAGTTTCGTGACCAATACAAATTGGCAGGCTTATGGCGGCGAGACCACCATGAGCTATCTGACCCAGATGCTTGGACTGACGGTTCATAACTTTCTGTCAGCGGCAACAGGGATCGCGCTTGCACTGGCGCTGATCAGGGGCTTTTCGCGCCAGGGTTCGGCAACGATCGGAAATTTCTGGGTCGATATGACCCGGGCAACGCTTTATGTCCTGCTTCCAATTTCAATTGTCGCCGCCCTGTTCTTTGTGTTTCAGGGCGTGCCTCAAACCCTCTTGCCATCGGTGGAAGCAACGACCCTAGAAGGTTCCAAACAACTGATTGCTGTTGGTCCAGTGGCATCTCAATTAGCGATCAAACTTTTCGGAACGAATGGCGGTGGCTTTTTCAATGCGAATTCGGCACATCCATTTGAGAATCCCACGGCATTGTCAAATTTTGTCGAGATGGTACTGATCTTTGCATTGGGTGCGGGGATGACCCAATTGTTCGGGCGCATGGTTGGAAGCGCCCGTCAGGGATGGGCATTATTCGGCGCAATGGCCATATTATTTCTGGTTGGCGCCGGGACCCTTTATTGGGCAGAGGCTGCTGGCAACCCTGAACTGGCCGCCCTTGGTCTGAGCGGCGGCAATATGGAAGGTAAAGAAGTCCGATTCGGTATTGTCAATTCGGCATTGTTCGCAACGATCACCACTGACACCAGTTGCGGCGCCGTCAATACGATGCATGACAGCCTGACACCCATTGGCGGCCTTGTCACCTTGGTCAACATGATGTTGGGCGAGGTGATCTTTGGCGGTGTCGGTTCCGGGCTTTACGGCATGCTGCTGTTTGCGATCATTGCCGTATTCATCGCCGGTCTGATGGTTGGCCGCACACCGGAATATCTGGGCAAGAAGATCGAGGCTCGCGAAGTAAAACTGACCATGATTGCGATCTTGTGCCTGCCATTGTCGATCCTTGGATTTAGCGCAATAGCCACTGTTTCCGCGCCGGGACTCTCTGGCATTTCAAATGCCGGTCCCCATGGGTTTGACCAGATTCTTTACGCCTACACGTCGGCAACAGCCAATAACGGTTCGGCATTCGCCGGGCTTTCGGCCAACACGTTCTTTTACAATCTGACCATCGGGATCGCGATGATCATCGGGCGTTTTGCTTTTATCGTTCCCATGCTGGCTGTTGCCGGTGCATTGGCAAACAAGGGGCTTGTACCACCCTCGCTTGGTACATTTCCAACCGACGGAGGCCTTTTCGTTGGCCTGCTAATTGGTGTCATCGTGATTGTCGGCGGACTGACCTTTTTTCCGGCACTGGCTCTTGGGCCCATCGCAGAACACCTGGCGATGATCGCTGGCACCTCTTACTAAGGATACCATCCATGACACGGACCAAATCATCCGCCAGACTGCTTGACCCGAATTTGATATTCCCGGCGGTGGTGCAATCATTTGTAAAGCTTGATCCACGCCAGCTTGTTCGCAATCCGGTAATATTCGTGGTCGAAATTGTGGCCGTTGCATCCAGCATGCTACTTGCCAGGGACATAGTATTCGGAACCCATGACCACCGGTTTGTTGCCCAGATTGTAAGCTGGCTGTGGTTCACCGTGCTTTTTGCGACTTTCGCCGAAGCTCTGGCAGAAGGCCGGGGACGCGCCCAGGCGGATGCCTTGCGAAAAACCCGGAATGATACAATCGCCAAAAGACTGATCGGTGTTGACGGACTGATTGAAACTGTTCGCGCAACCGAACTGGTGGTTGGCGATCTGGTCATTGTAGAAACAGGTGATCTGATCCCGATTGATGGTGAGGTAGTCGAAGGAATCGCCACTGTTGATGAAAGCGCCATTACCGGCGAAAGTGCCCCGGTCATTCGTGAAAGTGGTGGCGACCGTTCCGCCGTTACCGGCGGCACCCGCGTCCTTTCGGATTCGATCAAGGTCCGGGTAACGGCTGCACCGGGATCGTCGTTTCTGGATCGGATGATCGCCCTGGTTGAAGGTGCCGAACGCCAGAAGACACCAAATGAAATCGCGCTTAATATTCTTCTGGCTGGTCTGACACTTATATTTCTGTTTGCCGTCGCAACAATCCCCAGCTTTGCCACCTATGCCGGTGGAGAGGTATCTGTAGTCGTACTGATCGCGTTGTTCGTAACACTGATCCCGACCACGATTGGTGCGTTACTTTCTGCAATCGGTATTGCGGGAATGGACAGGCTGGTACGATTTAACGTTCTGGCGATGTCAGGACGTTCTGTTGAAGCCGCCGGCGACGTCGATACCTTACTTCTTGATAAAACCGGGACCATCACCCTAGGCAACCGGCAGGCCGTGGCGTTTTTCCCCCGGTCGGGTTTCGGTGAACGTGCCCTGGCCGAGGCCGCTCAACTTGCCAGTCTTGCGGATGAAACACCCGAAGGTCGATCTATCATCACGCTTGCCAGAGACAGATATGGACTGGCCGGTCGCGATTTGAGTGCCGATCAGGCGATATTTATTCCTTTTTCCGCACACACGCGGATCAGCGGCGTGGATT
>CAISDR010000313.1 GCA_903884125.1 uncultured bacterium | reverse complement strand
GAGTCAAGCGCGAAGACCTCGTCAAACCCGTCAAGGAACGCCGCGACGAAGCCGTGGTCTGATCCCGAGAAACGACAACCACAAAGAAAATTGGAATAAGTTCGTCACGCCCTCTGTTTACGTCGGTATGTGGCAGATCGCTGCCAGCGTCGACGTTAAGTTCATCGATCAAGGGGGTATGAAATGGGACAATCTGCGTTCAAAACTGGGATGGTGGCGGTGCTTGTCTTCGCCGCATCACTTGCGTCAAGCTTGGCCTTCGGTCAGGAAGTCAAAGTTGTTCTGAGCGGCAGCGAGGAAGTCCCATCAAATGCCACCTCGGCATCGGGCAATGCCACTGTGACGGTTGGCCCGGACATGTCCGTGACAGTCAGTGTCACAACGTCCGGGATCGCTGCCACCGCGTCGCATATACATATGGCGCCTGCCGGACAAAATGGTCCCGTCATCGTGCCATTCGTCAAGAATGGCGATGGATTTTCAACCGCTCCCGGAGCCAAACTGACTGAGGCGCAATTTTCTGCCTTCAAGGCCGGCAATCTGTACGTCAATGTCCATAGCGCAGCCAATCCCGGTGGAGAGATTCGCGGCCAGATTCGTCCATAAAGACATTTGTCCGATTTGCGGGTGTGCTTTCAGTAGATAGTCTTAATTTTTAAAAGATGAAAGTTTTCTTAACTTTGAGAGGAGCATTACCAATGAAAAAGGGATTTTTTGCAGGAATTCTGGCCGTAGTCATCAGCGGTGTGTTTGTGGCCGAAGCACTTGCACAGGCGAACCCCAATACGCTGGTTAACCAACGCAAGTCCGCCATGGCCCTGCAAGGCAAGTACTTTGGACCGATTCTGGGAATGGTAACGGGCCGCGCGCCCTACGATGCCGCCATCGTTCAACGCAATGCGGACTATCTGACCGTTATCACCAAGCTTGCATGGGATGATTTCCAGTCGACCACGGCTGGTGCAGAGAGAACGCAGACCAAGGATGACATCTACAAGGATCTGCCGAAATTCAAAGCGACTGCCGATGCCATGCAGGCTGAAGTGCAAAAACTGGTGGTGGCAGCACGCGCCGGGGATCAGGCGGCAGTCGGCGTCGCAGCACGCAGCGTCGCGCGCGCCTGCAATGGCTGCCACGAAGACAATTCAAATTTCAAATTCCGCTTCCGCATAGAGTAATTCTGATCTGGCTGGCTGATCGCACGTGATCAGCCAGCCATTGCCAATATCCTTGTTGATGGTATCTTTCTGGCGAATGAAAACTATCGCCTCCTCCCTTTTTGCGTTTGTGCTCCTCGTCATTATCGGTTTGAGCCCTGCTGGTCCGGCGTTCGCCCAAGGCGACATCATGAGTGGGCAATATCTGGCCAAGGCAGCGGGCTGCGTTGGCTGCCACACCAGCACGCTAAGTGGTTCGCCCAAGTTCGCTGGCGGAAGGGCGATCGACACACCGTTCGGCACGTTCTTCGGGCCGAACATCACGCCTGACCCGGTCAATGGAATCGGCAATTGGACTGAAGGCGATTTCAAGCGCGCGCTTCGCAATGGCGAACGGCCTGACGGCGCCCATTACTTCCCTGCTTTCCCGTACACGTCCTTTACGGGAATGACTGACACGGACATCAGAGACCTTTGGGCCTACCTGCGAACCATTCCGGCATCCAAGATTCAAAACCAACCTCACAAGCTGAAGTTTCCGTTCGGCTTCAGATTCCTGGTCGGCATTTGGAAATGGCTGTTCTTTACCACCGGCCCCATTGAATCAAGGCTTGGCACTCCT
>CAISDR010000312.1 GCA_903884125.1 uncultured bacterium | reverse complement strand
GCTATCTCTACATGAGTATGGTTCTGGGAAGCCTTCAGGGATTTATGGCGATCATTCAGCCCTATGTTTTTACCGAGCAATTGCACATTCCCAAGGGGGAGCAAGGTCATCTGGTTGGAAACCTGGTGGCCACCCAGCAGGCCGCATTGTTGATTTTTGTCACTCTCTTTGGCGCACTTTCTGACCGGTATGGCAGGCGCATATTTCTGATTATTGCCCTTGTCGTCATGGTAGCCGGGATGCTGCTTTACCCCTTTGCCACGATGGTCGCTCAATTATTTGTCATCCGGTTTTTCTTTGGCATGGGATCAACCTGTTATACTGCAAGTGCGCCAGCCATGCGGTTTGATATCACCGACAATAATTCCCGCGGCCGGATTGTAAGTGCCTCCCAGATACTGCACCAGGTTGGCAGTTTTCTGTTGGTAGGATGGTTGGGAACCAGACTGCCAGAATATCTGGCTCGTACCCAGGGCTTTAGCAATGCAGAGGCAGGGCACTATACCTTTTATGCGGTAAGTTTGATCGGCGTAATCAGCTTTGCTGTTGGATATATCTACCTGCGACGCGACCGACCTGCGTATGTTGAGAAAAAATCTCTGCCGGCCACACTAAAGGCAACTGTCTCCAGCTTGGGAAACGTGCTGGCCTATGCGAAGATCAATCCCCGGTTCAGATTAGTTTTGATGTCTTCGGTTGTACTTCGCGCGGAAGTTACCGTTCTTGCGTCATTCCTGTCGCTCTGGGTGATCAATGCGGGTCAAGCGCAAGGTCTCAGTTCGCCGGACGCGCTGAAAAACTATGGAACGATTGCCATGATCGTCACTACGGCGGAGGTGGCCTGTAGCGTGGTGGCAGGTTTTGTGGCGGATTACATCGATAGGTTAAAGATGCTCATTGTGTCGATCATCTGCGTCGCGATTGCATTTTCGATGGTTGTGTTTGTTGAGGATGTCACCGGCTGGGCCATTATTGCTGTTGTGCTTGGTATAAATTTTGCTGAAGCTTTTCAGGCTGCCGCATCGCAGGCGCTGATCGGTCAGGAAACGCCCGCACATCTTCGCGGGTCGTCCTATGGCATTATAGCCTGGATTGGCACTGTGAGCGTGCTCGCAATTACCTTGATCTGCGGATATCTGGTTGATCTGACGCCATTGGGCTACCGTGCACCGTTCCTCTTCATGTCAGCGCTCTCAGTGGTTTTCCTGGTTTTCGCGTTTCTGTTTTTGCGCGCCAAGCCGCAAATACCAGCGCTTTCCGCATTTGATGGCTCCCAGGCCCCCTAGTGGCCCCCTAAAGGCTCCGGTATCCTTATTTGCTCTTGTCTATTAATCCACCAGGACAAATCCAAAGACGTCAAAGGTTATTGGTTATTGAACGCGCAAAGTGGGTGGCAATTAAAAGTGAATTGACAGGCTGGATTAAGCTGGGCTTCCAAGAATGAGTATGAACCTGGGTCCTAAAGGAACATCACATTCAACCGGCATCAAGCCAGATTTGATACGCCCCCGAATTCGCTCTAAAGGGAAAATCGGGTCCCTGACCAGGGGGCGCAGGAATACGGTCTACCTAGTCGCTGCAGGCGTGTGGCTGACCGGCTGTCTGTGGTTGATTTCCCATTATTTCATGACAAATAAAGACGAATTTGGCTTTGACATTATCCATCCGTTGCAGAGTTGGTCATTGATCGCTCATGCTATTTTTTCTTTCTGGGCGATTTGGATGTTCGGCGTTCTTTGGCCAATTCATATAAAGATGGCCTGGATTGCAAAGGTACGCTGGGTCAGTGGGGGTGGACTTTTTCTGGTACTGACCTGGCTATCAGTAACCGGATTCGCAAGTTACTATTTGAGCAACGACATTTGGCGAACCTGGAATTTTTTCGGTCACTGGATTCCCGGTGTGGCCAGCGCGGCCGCATTTTGGTTACACGTAGTTTCCAAATCAGATGTCTTGCAAAGCGCGTCTGAAGCTGGCCAGGGTTCACTCAAGTAGATTTGCAGGGATACCTCAGGATTAGCATTGCGATTTAGAAACTCCCCCAATCCTCGTTTGCGCGCGCGTTTACATATTGAAGAATCATATCGACTTCTTCCTTGGTCACCGCGTTTGAGAAGTTTGCCATGCCCTGGCTTTGGCGCGTACCACCTCTGACGATATCCTGAAAATGCGCGCGTGTATCATTGGTCATGCGACGCAGATCCTTAACTCCACCGGCTGCTCGTGATCCATGACACATTTCACAATGGGTTTGATAAAGCCTCTCGCCATTGGAATAGACCTCGGGTGTCGGATGCCGATTTGGTGGTGGCTCGAGCGGCAGTTCATTGGGCAGCGGCGGAAGGCGAAGTTTTCCGCCCAGTTTAAATACCAGCAGACGCGCTTTCGAGATGTGAAGCCCTTTAGAAAATGCCTGTTCTATATGGGCAACGCCGCCGCCCCAACCGACATTAATCGCTATGAATTGCTCACCATCCACCAAATAGCTGATCGCGCCTGATATCGGCACCGTCTGGGCATCAAATTCCCACAGTTTCTTGCCCGTATCTGCCGCATAGATGTTTAGCTTTGAGTCAACCGTGCCCTGAATCACAAGATTGCCTGCGGTCGACAGGGTACCGCCATTTCCCGTAATTGTGTGTTGTACGCGCCACTTTTCGGTCTGCGAAATCGGGTCCCATGCTGAAAGCCACGCCAGATGATCCTGTGACGCCTTTTCCGAAAGCTCTTTGCGCAATGCACCAAAGGGATCTGGCGAACCAGGCGGCCCCTTATGGGGCGTGGCATAGACCCTTGGTTGGTCAGTCAACGGAATGTAAACTAAGCCGGTCTGTGGGCTGAAGCTCATTGGATTCCAATTGTGACTTCCAAAAGCGCTGGGATAGATTAGTACCGGTTTTTCACGATACCGCGCTGCAGGGTCAACAATGGCTGATCCCGTCACCGGATCGATACCGGTTGTCCAATTCTGACGGACAACGGATTTGGCCGAAATCAACTGTCCGGTAACGCGATCAATCACATAGAAGAATCCATTCTTCGGCTGCTGCATGATCACTTTGCGAGGCCGCCTTTCGATGTTCAGGTCGGCTAATATCAATGGCTGGGTTGCCGTATAATCCCATTCATCGCCAGGTGTGGTCTGATAATGCCACACATATTCGCCGGTATCGGCATTCAATGCGACGATGGACGAAAGGAATAAGTTGTCACCGCCTTCCGGGCTGCGCCTTGCTTGTGACCAGGGCCCGCCATTACCTGTACCAACATAGATTAGTTTCAGATCCGGGTCATAGGCGAAGCTATCCCACGCATTTCCGCCACCCCCGACCTTCCAATATTCCCCGGTCCAGGTCTTGGAGGCCATCTCCAGTGCTTTACTCTCAAAAGGCTTTGATGGATCCCCAGGAACGATCCACCACCGCCAGAGCAAGCTTCCTGTGTCAGCGTCCAGTGCGGTGACAAAACCACGGGCGCCCATGTCAGCGCCACCATTGCCGATCAACACTTTGCCATCAAACACACGTGGCGCCCCGGTTATGGTGAGGGGCATGTCTTCCTGTCCGGCAAAGGAATTGAACGACCAAACTTCCTTGCCAGTCTTCGCGTCAATGGCAATAACTCTGCCATCCAATGCGCCAATTATGACTTTACCATTCCACAGCGCCAGACCGCGCGTCACCACATCGCAACAAGCAAAGCGACTTCGCTCACGCTGAACCTTTGGGTCAAAGACCCAAATCACTTTTCCGGTTTTGGCATCCAGGGCGGTTGTGATATTCCAGGGTTCGGTCGTGTAGATTACACCATCAACCACTACAGGTGTGGCCTCGTTGCCACGTGCCGTATCCAGTTCGTGATACCAGGCAAGACCCAGACGCGAGACGTTCTTTGGATTGATTTTGGCAAGTGGGCTGAACCGCTGTTCGTTATAGGTCCTGCCTGAACTCATCCAGGCCCCTGGCTCACTTTCCGCATTTCTCAGGCGATATCCATCTACCGCGGCTGGCCCGTGACTTTGCCCCGCCAATGCTGAGCAGTTGATAGCCGCACCCAGCATAAAGAGAGATAGGATCCAGTTTAAACGACTTCCGTTAGGCATATTGTGCCCCAATCATAATGAGCCATCGCATTCCAAATCGCTTCCTACGCGCCAATCAAATCGCCACTATCGAAACAAGTGCCGGCAACCGGATTCAAGTGACATGCATCTGCTCGGATTCAAATGGCGTCGCATTTTTCACCGACCCATATTGAGGTTGGGCGGGCAAAAATACCAGCCAATTTGGCAGGAGATCATCTTCCAATCTTAGGCAAAGTTTCTGAAACTGCTCACTTTCGTCGCCCGGATAGCGGACAAATAAATTTAGATACCGGTTTTGCAAGAGCCGCTCGTCTATCGTTGTCAATATTGAATCAGTGCTGTCAGTTCTGGGGCGTTCCCGATGAACCTAGTCGACTTGACCGATTGGCGAATTGGCAGATTGCCAGGGTCAGGGAAACATCCATTGCACTGTCAACCAGACCCACAATGTTGAACAATCCAGCAACTGGATGGGGGTTGTCCCGGCGATCGTTCAACCTGATCTTCTCCACATCCATGATGACGACCATCGGCCTTACTGGCCTGGCGTCTGTCATGCCGACAATTGGGCGCGAGATTGGAATTCCCGACCCTCTTGTGGCGACCATCTTATCTTTGTCTGGCATACTCTTTTCTGTTTGCGCGCCGTTTTGGGCGCGTGCGTCCGATCGATATGGACGTAAACCGATGATGATGGTCGGGATATCGGGCTCTCTGATATCAATGGCTGGGTGTGCGTTGGTGGTTACCGCCGGGATGGCTCATCTTGGCACGCCAATGGTAATCTTTCTGGCGTTTCTCGTTGCACGTGGAATGTTTGGCTTTCTGGGTTCAGCCGGAATGCCTGCGACACAAGCTTATGTTGCCGAGAACACGTCACAAGAAGCGCGAACACGAACTATGGCAAGCCTTGCTGGAGCAAGCAGCATGGGGACTGTACTCGGACCAATGCTTGCACCGCTTCTTGTTTTGACGCCACTTGGTCTGGCCGGACCGATGGCTGGATTTGCAACCATTTCCTGTCTGATACTTCTGTTGGTCTGGAAACTTTTACCGGAGAGTGCGAGCAGACCGGAAAAGCCACTGTCACCGAAGCAGGATGAGATGGGCAAGGTGGTAGCTGGGACGCCGCTCTGGCGCGATCCACGTTTCTCGCCGTTTCTGCTCTACGCGCTGGCTGTCTATGTGTGTAGCGCCGCACAGGCGCAGACTCTGGGATTTATGGTGATCGATAAGCTGCAGATCGATCCAATCGCTGCTCAACGCTATATTGCGGGTGCGATGATCGCGGGGGCTCTTGCTGGAATCTTTGCTCAATGGGTGATTGTAAGAATGTTCAACATGACCCCACACGCTTTGATGCTTTGGGGAGCAGGTGTAGCAGCGGCCGGAAATCTGATTAATGCGGTCCAGCCCAGCTATGCGGCGGTCGTCGCTGGATACGCGATAGCCTCGCTAGGCTTTGGGTTGGGTCGGCCAGGTTATTCCGCAGGGTCTTCACTATCCCTCGAACGGCATGAACAAGCCAGAGGAGCAGGAGCGATAGCGGCTCTTGCAGGAGTTGCCGCTCTGACTAACCCACTATTTGTCTGGTTGTATGGAACTGCGAATTGGGCGCCCTTTGCGATCTGCTCGCTGGTAATGGGCGGAATGGGAGTCTTTGCATTTACAAACCACGCGCTAACGAACGCGGTACCAAAACCGCGTATTTCAGACGAAACCGGATCAAATCGGTAATCTTGACAGATGTTAATCCACTACGTTTCGAGGTGTTTCTATTTATCGTTTGCCCGGTCCAGCTCCATGGCGTTCCATGACAATTCGCAACATCTTTCCATTAAAACGTCACAAGGGAAGCGAACAGTTGCCGAAGGTGCTCGAACGCGGCTGGGATTTCGGTGAGCAAGAAGGTGAGGCGGCATTCATGAAAGATCGAACAATGTTATCGAAACTTAGCGCTCCAATCTTCCTGGGACTGCCAGTGCTTATCGCCTCGCTTATCGCTAATCAGGCGATATCTCAGACGGCTTTGCCTGGCCAGTCACCGGCGCCGGCACAGGCTGCGGCGTCAGGTGACACTGACCGCCAGGCGCAAATTGAAAAAGGGAAGTACTTGGCCACAGCGGGGGACTGCATTGCCTGCCATACCAGGCCAGGTGGTGAATTATTCGCCGGTGGCGTTTCCTTCACGACAGATTTCGGCACCATTTATTCAGCAAACATAACGCCCTCCTCAGCAACCGGCATCGGCAAGTGGACCAAAGATCAGTTCACTCGAGCCATGCGCCACGGAATCTCGGCAGACGGAAGCTATCTTTATCCAGCCTTTCCCTATACCGCCTATACAAAGGTTTCCGACGAAGATATCGATGCAATCTATGAATATCTGAGGACTTTGGTGCCAGTTGACTATACGCCGCCAAAAAACCAGATGCCTTTTCCATTTAATCAACGGCTGTTGATGATGATTTGGAACAAGATGTTTCTTAAGGAGGGTGTCTTTAAACCCAACAATAGCAAATCCACCGATTGGAATCGCGGCGCATATCTTGTCGAAGGGCTTGGCCATTGTGGCGCTTGCCATACCCCTAGAAATCTGATCGGGGGTGAGATTTCGGACCAGGCCCTTTCTGGTGGCGCATATCAGGATAACATTATTGATGCGGTTCATGGCTCGGAAATTGTGACGATCGACGATTTGATGGTTCGGAAATGGGCAACATCAAATCTAACATCTTCGGCGCGTGGGCTGGGTGAATGGTCGACGGACGAGATAGCCGCTTATCTAAAGACTGGTCACAATGCCCGGGCGGGCGCATTTGGGCCAATGGCAGAGGTAATAAAATACAGTACCCAATATTTGACTGATGAAGACGTGCACGCCATGGCTGTTTACCTGAAAAGCCTGCCGCCCATTCAGCAGGAAATCAGCAGGCCGGTCAGTGCTGAGAAAATGAAACAAGGTGAAATAGCATATAGCGCCCGGTGTGTTTCATGTCATCAGCCCACTGGCCTGGGCACGCCGCCAGCGCCAAATGCAGATCGCGCACATATATCGCCTCCGCTTGTTGGAAATACCGTAGTTCAGGCTCAGGATCCCGCGACATTAATAAATGTAATTCTTTACGGTGCGCATGAGATCGTTCAAAAGGAAAATGCCTGGCCTAAAATGCCGGGGCTTGAGTTAGACTTTGGTCTGGACGACAACAAAATTGCGCTTATTGCTAGTTATGTTCGCAATAGTTGGGGTAACCAAGGTGATGCTGTGGACCCAAAGGATGTAACGAAACAGCGGTGACTTCTCAAATCAGGCTTTCGTTGTTGTCTACCATTTTGCTAATGCATCCTGCCTGACCGTACGCTGGGATGCTGGCGTTTGTGTCCCTCGTTATCACTCATTTTGCGATGTCATTGTCCCAATTCGGTGCTTGTCGTGAAGGGTTCTCGCTGAATGCATCGCAATGACCGGTCGCTCAGGTCATCGACATTGCTGCGCCGGACTGGTCGTATGCGTATCCGCTAAACCTTGACGTAAAAAGGGTGCGACAAAATAGTCGGCTTTGATGGCGCGTAAGCCTGTTCGTTGGCCTGCCTTCCAAAATCGGCCCAAATATGACCTTTGGTCGTGGTCACAGGGTCGACACCGCGCATCTGACATGCGGTTATAGTTTATCTGTTAACTTTTACATGTTACAAGAGCGAACCTTGAACGAAATTTGCCTCAAGACACTGACCTAAACGGATGTCTTAGGTCTGGCGAGCATTTCTTTCCCGCGAGCAAAAAGTTTGCTCGTTCAACTTTTAGGAGGCCAAAATGGTCGGTTCAGTAAATACAAACATCGGTGCGCAGATTGCGCTCCAAAACCTTAATATCACCGG
>CAISDR010000311.1 GCA_903884125.1 uncultured bacterium | reverse complement strand
TTGATCTGTTTCAAGTCCATGGGACAGGTAGCTTCCCCGATTACAGGGACATGATCAGATTGTTTGAAGTTGAGTTAGCCGAAAAGATAGCCCGTCAGGATAGTCTGCCGGTAGCCGCACAAGGCCGAATCTCAAGGCAACTTCGACATTTTCCAATCACACCCGAGGTTCATATCAACGCGGATGAAAAAGGCCTCTATTTCGCGCTTTCCATCATTGCGGGAGATCGGCCAGGACTGCTATATCGGCTTGCAACTGTGCTGGGGCAATACAGCCTCAATCTTCATACGGCGAAGATTGCCACTCTGGGTGAGCGGGCTGAAGACACGTTCGTCATTTCCGGTGAAGATCTGTCCCATCCTCGCACGGTACTGCGATTGGAACAGGCGCTACTTGCCGCACTGCAGCCCTGACAAAGGGCAACAACCAGAATTTTGGGATCACAATTCAGCTATCCCGCTACGCAAAAGCGCATTGATCCCGCAGACGAATATCCGATTCATTCTTCCGGGACATTGACGCCATCAGGGAACAATTCTTCAATAAAGCCGAACTTGCTGAAATCCCGGATTCGCATCGGATAGAGAAGCCCATCAAGATGATCGCATTCGTGTTGCACAACGCGAGCGTGGAAGCCTTCAACCTCTCGTGAAAGCGGGGTTCCGAATTGGTCAAATCCCTCGTAACGCAGGCGCAGAAAGCGAGGCACCATTCCACGCAGACCGGGTACTGAAAGACACCCTTCCCACCCCTCTTCCAGGTCATCTGCCAAGGGAGTCAGATGCGGGTTTATCAGGATGGTCTCGGGAACAGCTTCTGCATGCGGGTAGCGTGGATTCCTATCCACCCCAAATATAACCACTCTCAGCGGCACGCCAATTTGAGGAGCGGCCAGTCCTGCGCCGTCCAGATGAGCCATCGTATCCCGCATGTCTTCAATCAATGAGAACAACTCAGGAGTTCCGAATTGACTGACCGTGGCGGATGATTTCAGGAGGCGTGAATCTCCCATGCGCAAGACTGGTCTTATCATGCTCGAGTCAATTCCCTTAGTATCCGTTGAACTCGCTGAATGGCCCTGCCCAAGGCAGCCTCAAGGTCTTCCATGCGGATGCGTGTGCGGCTATCCCCTCTTCCGGCAGCATGATTGACGACCACGCCAATAGTGGCGTACGGAATACCGAGTTCCCGCGCCAGTGCCGCTTCAGGCATACCCGTCATTCCCACCACATCGGCGCCATCCCGGTCCAGACGATTGATTTCCGCAGCCGTCTCCAGTCGAGGACCCTGGGTCGCTGCATAGACACCCCCCACAATAATGCGCTCACCGACTCGCTCCGCAGCATCGACAATTTTTTTGCGAAGATCTGAAGAATATGGCTCGGTCATATCCACGTGGGTCACAGGAGCATCGTCCTGGACATAGGTGGATAGCCTTCCCCATGTGTAGTCGATAAGCTGATCAGGGAGCATGATCGTTTCCGGCCCGAGGTCACTCCGTATTCCTCCGACTGATGCCACCGAGACAATCTCATCAACGCCTGCTTCTCGTAGAGCCCAGATGTTTGCACGATAGTTGATTGAATGAGGGGCGATTGTATGGCCTGGCCCATGCCTTGGCAGGAAGGCAACTTCAGCGCCGTCAAGCAAGCCGATCAGGATAGGTCCTGACGGAGATCCATATGGTGTTTCAATTGAAACGTTGTTTTTGGTGAGGAGTTCGGGAAGGTTCGTTAAGCCACTTCCGCCAATGATTCCGTACATTTTTTCTGCCTTGGTTAAAATATCGGATGAGAAAATCCGATCGACGGTGATTAATCACAAGCCAATTTCAGGTGCTTTCCTTCACGGCATAAATTGCCGGAAGATTACGCCAAGCACCGTTGCAGTCCATG
>CAISDR010000310.1 GCA_903884125.1 uncultured bacterium | reverse complement strand
TTCAGGGGACGAACGCAAATGGATTTTTCATTCACCGAAGAACAAACGCTGCTGCGCAATTCCGTGCAAAAATTTGTGTCCAGCGCTTACGATTTCGACACGCGCAGAAGCATCATCACATCCGAGGGTGGCTGGCGTCCTGCCTATTGGCAGCAGTTTGCTGAACTTGGACTTTTGGGGGCAGCAATTCCTGAAGATTTCGGCGGTCTGGGCGGTAATGCAGTTGATACCATGGTAGTCATGGAAGAATTCGGCCGCGGCCTGGTGGTGGAACCCTATCTTGGCACCGTTGTCATCGGCGCTGGCCTTCTGGCGGCAGCCGGATCGACTGCCCAGAAGGAAGAATTGTTGCCGCAAATTGCAGGCGGCGAACTGGTCACAGCGCTTGCCTATGCAGAACCCCAGGGCCGGTTCAATCTGGCTGACCTGACCACGACCGCAAAGGCGCAAGGTGGTGATTACGTCCTGAATGGCCACAAGGCAGTGGTGATCGGCGCGCCTTGGGCGCACAAGCTGATTATCTCAGCCAGAACCGCTGGCAGCCAGCGCGAAGCCAAGGGTGTCACGCTATTCCTGGTTGACGCTACGGCACCGGGCGTGTCGTTGCGGTCTTATCCGACGGTTGACGGATTGCGGGCAGCGGAGGTCACGCTGGAAAATGTGAAAGTTCCGGCATCGGCAGTCATTGGCGCGGTTGATGGTGGGCTGGCCAGTCTTGAGATGATTGCTGACCGGGCAATCGCTGCTTTGGCAGCCGAGGCCATTGGGGCCATGAAAGTGCTGAACGACACGACGGTTGATTATTGTAAAACCCGCAAGCAGTTTGGCGTGCCGATTGGCAAGTTTCAGGTTCTGCAGCATCGTATGGTCGATATGTTCATGGCCTATGAACAGTCCGTTTCCATCGCCTATATGGTGACATTAAAGCTGGATGAATCCAGTGAAGAACGCGCCAAGGCAGCATCTGCCGCAAAGGTTCAGATCGGCAAGGCAGGGCGTTATATCGGTCAGCAGGCGGTACAGCTGCATGGCGGCATGGGCATGACCGACGAACTCAAGGTTGGGCATTATTTCAAACGCCTGACCATGATCGACGCGCAGTTCGGTAATGTTGACCATCACCTGAAGCGTTACGCACAATTGACCTGATCCCTTCGGATTTGGTGTATGCAGAAGCGGGCCTTTCGAAGGCCCGTTTTCACATGCGGCGGACTATTAACACTTTATTAACTGCGATTGTTTCTCAGGACGGCTAGAACAAAATTCATATTAAGCTACAAATAACTCTTGCACCGGCTTGGCGCTGATCCGAAATGGAATAAAGCCAATGTCGATGAGGGAGACAAAATGACAGTTGCAGGCCTGACACCGGAACGGATTGCGCTAAACAAGCTGACCTACGGGCCGCGTCCCAGCGAAGTTGCGATTGTCGAGCAGGTCATTGGTGGCCTGGGCATATTTGTCGAGCAGCAGCTTGCTGCCTCGGAATCCGATGACGGACTGACCCAGGCGCTGGTTGCTGCTGCAACCCTGCCCATCAAATATGATGCATCGACCACCTATCCGGCGGTCAATGAAAACCGCAGGCTGACGATTTTATCAGAAACACCATCCGAGCTTTGGACCAGGGTCAGCGGCGGCAGTGCCATTGCACCTGCGGAAGTATCATTCGCGCCCTATGCTGTGCGCGCCGCCAGTTATATCCGTGCGGTCAATTCTGCCTATCCGCTCAAGGAGATGATGGTCGAATTCTGGCATAATCATTTCAACATGGATGCGTTT
>CAISDR010000309.1 GCA_903884125.1 uncultured bacterium | reverse complement strand
TGGCACATCCAATGTGGTTCAGCTGATCAACGCGAAAAAGACGGTGGGCCAGGGTCTTGAAGCCGAGTTGGAAACCCGCCCGACTGAAAACCTGACCATCAGCGTTTCCGGTTCGCTGAACGACACCAAAATCAAGGACCCGACGCTTGCGGTCAGCCCCTGCTTCAACTGGTCATTCCTGCCGGGTGGGCAGGCTTGTACGCTGCAGAGCCCGCTAAACAAAGCGGGCCTGGCGCTGGTCAACGGCAATCCGTTGCCACAGGCCGCAAAATATATCGGCGACCTGTCATTCCGATATGACATTCCGCTCAGCTCCTCGACTGGTGTCTACCTGTTCTCGGACTGGAGCTATCGCAGCGAAATGCAGCTGTTCTTTGTGAAGTCCAAGGAATTCGTCGCCCCGCCGCTGTATCAGGCTGGTTTGCGGATCGGTTACACCTGGGACAACAACAAGTATGAAGTTGCCGCCTTCTGCCGTAACTGCACAGATAACGTGAAACTGATCTACGGTATCAACTTCGATAACTTCACGGGCATCATCAACGATCCGATGATCGTCGGTGGTCAATTCCGGGTTTCGTTCTAAACAAACAGACCTTTGGTTTCAAAAAGAACGCGCGGCAGCAATGTCGCGCGTTTCTTTTTGGCTAAAGCGTGGAATCATGTGCGGATAAACATTTGGACGCGAGATCCCATGCTGCTCTTAATTCGCCAGATTATTCTGGTCTTAATCGTGTTCGTAACATTCCCTTCGCTGGCCGGGACAGCGCCTGCCTTAATCGTTCAGACCGACAAGGGCGCGATTGTCGGCAATGGCGGGTTGGTATGGTCATTCAAGGGGATTCCCTATGCTCTGCCGCCCGTCGGTCCTTTTCGCTGGCGTGAACCACAACCAGCGGAAAGCTGGACCGGGGTTCGGGATGCGACCCATTTTGGCAATGACTGCATGCAATTGCCCTGGATCGTTTCCAGCGGTCAGGCATATAGCGAGGACTGCCTGACACTGAATGTGTGGGCGCCTGCAAAGCGGACAAAAAAGCCGTTGCCCGTAATGGTCTATTTTTATGGGGGCGCGTTTTTGGGTGGATCAACGGGCTATCCCAATTATAACGGCCAGCACCTGGCAGCCCAGGGGGTAGTGGTCATCAGTGTCAATTATCGGGTGGGAATATTCGGATTTTTTGCCCACCCGGAACTGACGGCCCGCTCGCCCAATCATGCATCAGGCAATTTCGGATTATTGGACCAGATCGCATCGCTGAAATGGGTCAGAGCCAATGTGGCCGCCTTTGGCGGGGACCCGGAAAAGGTAACTGTTTTTGGCGAATCCGCGGGGGCCGGTTCAATCGCTTATCTGTTGACCTCGCCACTGGCCAAAGGACTTTTTCACCGGGCGATCATGCAAAGCCCGGTATTGGGCCAGTTGCCCGATCTGGCAGCCGGCGAAAGGGCCGGGCAAAAGCGAGCCCCGGACCTGTCAGAATTACTCAACATGTCAGCAGACCGTCTGGTTCAGGAAAGCGGTGCCTATTTCGCGATAACTCAGCCTGACCTTTTGGGATTTCCGATTCCTGGGCCAATCGTTGATGGCTATGTCCTGCCCCAGCAACCGCGCCAGGCATTTGCCACAGGCGCAATTATGAACATACCCGTCCTGTTAGGCGAAGCCGCCGAAGAGGGCCGCATGTTCATGGATGCCAACAGGGTCGTCACGCCCGGCGATTATGAAAAATGGCTCTCGGAAAAATTTGGTACATCCGCGCCCAAGATGCTCCGGCTTCTTCCGGCACGAACAGATATGCAAGCAAAGTCCGCAATGACCACCCTGATAGGTGATGCCATGTTCGGGATAAGCGTCCGGAGCATCGCCCGCGCCTATGCGCCGATGCAACCCAGGACATTTACTTATGTCATGACACAGCCGATTGCCGACCAAAATCTGCTACCCACACATTCCGAAATCACAGCATTTGTTTTCGGTACGCTTGATGTCCCAAGCTTTACACCGCGTGGACCTGCCAGTCGCGATGATATCCGCTTGTCAAAAATCGTCCGTCATATGTGGGTCAACTTTTCTTCAACCGGCAATCCAAATGGCAGGAATTCAGCCAACTGGCCTGCATTCAAGCTGGGCGGAGAGGAATACTTGTCTTTAACACTGGACCCAAAACCGGGCAGTCGCTTTCACGAAGGAATACTTGACGCACTGGAGACATG
>CAISDR010000308.1 GCA_903884125.1 uncultured bacterium | reverse complement strand
GTGGATTTACATAGTCGGCATGGTAGTATGTTGCACCTTGTGTAACATCTTCCTTGAGGTCACGATTTAGAATCATGTCCACGGCCAACTCACGAACTTCATTATACAACGAACTATCTCTAATTGTCAAGCGTTTACTGGTAATGTTTTTGTCACACAACCAGGAAAACTGACAATGGTGATTACCCGGTCGGCAATCAGGTCGGCCAGCAGAACGGATTTCTTGGTCCGCTTGTCGCGCTTATAGGCGATTGCGCCATGCCTGTTTGAGCCGGATGAAAGCTCGCTTGAGTCATCAGTCGCTGCCATGTCGGTCATTTGAACCTTTTCAAAACCCAAGCATCAAAACTGAAACGGGCCTGACCGGCAATCTGGTCAGGCCCGCTGGAAGGCATCAGTTTGTGCTAAAACCAAGCTTTGCTTTTTCTTCGCGTGCAAAGGCAAATGGCATCGGATAATAGCCGTCTTTGACCGTCGCAGTTTGTCCGCCTTTGGACAAAACATATTGCAGGAATTCTGCACGCAGCGGATCAAGCGGGTTGGACGGGTTCTTGTTCACATAGATGTAAAGGAACCGGGTCAGCGGATAAGCACCGGTATAGGCATTTTGCTCGTTCGGCTCGACACACACGCCGTCGCGACCGGAAACAGAGATCGCCTTCACGTCGGCGGTTTTATAACCAATACCTGAATAGCCAATGGCAAACTTGTCAGCAGCCACACCCTGAACCACCGCGGATGAACCGGGCTGTTCCTTTACCGTATCCTTGAAGTCACCATTGCCCATTGCAACTTCCTTGAAGTACCCATAGGTGCCCGAGGCGGCATTGCGTCCGAACATCGAGATGGCCTTGTCAGCATAAGCACCTGTCAGACCCAGTTCACCCCAGGTCTTGATTTCCTTGCCACCCAGCGACCGGGTGCGCGAGAAAATGCCGTCGATCTGATTGAGCGACAGGCAGGTCACTGGGCTGTCCTTTTGCACATAGACCGCCAGCGTATCAACGGCAACGCGCACCTGGGTCGGCTTGTAGCCATATTTGGCTTCAAATGCGTCTGATTCCGCTGCCTTCATTTCGCGTGACATCGGCCCGAACTGGGACGTACCGGCGATCAGGGCAGGCGGTGCTGTGGACGAACCTTTGCCTTCGATTTCGATTGAGACCGCCGGGTAAAGCTTCTTGAAGTCTTCTGCCCACAACGCCATCACATTGTTCAATGTGTCGGAACCGACCGACTTCATTGAACCGGAAATGCCGGATTTGGTGGTATAGGCGGCGTAACGATCAAGCTCGTTGGCCTGCGCGCCCCCTGCAAGCGCGCCTGGGGCGGCGACCAGCACGGCTGCGCCCAGCAGGGAATATAATTTGGACATTTTGAAAGGCTCCATCCTGGTTGGACGTCGGGTGCGAAATTACGTCTGGATCGATTTATCGGTCCGTCACGTTTCGTGACTTTAACGACCCAAGGTGGCTACTATGCTACAGATTGATGACACTTTGATGAAATTCACTCGGCAACGGGGGGAATTGGGTCAATAATGCCTAAAAAGCATTGCCCAGCCGCAAGCGCAGCGAC
Source organism: uncultured bacterium (assembly GCA_903884125.1). Taxonomy (GTDB): domain Bacteria; phylum Pseudomonadota; class Alphaproteobacteria; order CAISDR01; family CAISDR01; genus CAISDR01. The sequence continues at coordinate 11,205 of CAISDR010000308.1, read as the reverse complement.
AGGGCGTGGGCGGGCAAAGCCTCGGCATCCGCCATGCGCGCACCATCAGGCCCGATGGCCGCAAGCCCCTGCGGCGAACTGCGCAGGATCGATGTTCGTTTCAGAAAATCCAATGAAGACAAGCCCGAAGCATACCGGGCGGCCCGTGCTGTGGGTAACACGTGGTTGGCACCGGCGATATAATCGCCCAGCGCTTCCGGTGTCAGGCGCCCCATGAATATTGCCCCGGCATGGCGAATCGCCGGGATCATGGCATCGGGTGCTTCTATCGCCAGTTCCAGATGTTCGGGGGCCACGCGATTTACCAGTGCCGGTGCCTGAGCCAGATCAGCGACCAGGATTATGGCCCCATGTTCGGCCCATGACTGGCGCGCGATCTCGGCCCGGCCAAGGCTTTTCAGATGTCCCTCAACCGCCAGTACAACCCGGTCGGCAAAGCCCGCATCGTCAGTGATCAGGATAGATTGTGACGAAGTGTCATGTTCCGCCTGACTTAACAGGTCAGCGGCGATCCAGGCCGGATCGTTTGCGCCATCGGCCACAATCAGGATTTCCGAAGGTCCGGCCATCATATCGATACCAACGGTTCCAAACACCATCCGCTTGGCGGCCGCCACATAGGCATTGCCGGGGCCAACGATTTTATCGACGGGCAGAATAGATTCCGTGCCAAAGGCAAGTGCGGCAACAGCCTGCGCGCCCCCGATACGCCAGATTTCATCAACCCCTGCAATATGGGCGGCCACAAGTGTAGCCGGGTCCAACCGCCCGCCGGGGGTTGGTGTCACCATGACAAGACGTCCAACACCGGCAACCTTGGCCGGGATTGCATTCATCAGCACCGATGAAGACAGCGACGCTGTGCCACCGGGCACATAAAGCCCCACGGAATCCAGCGGGCCCCACAGCCATCCCAGTTCAATGCCATGTTCATCGCACCAGCGCACATCATCGGGCAGTTGCCGCCGGTGATAATCCGCAATTCGGCGGGCGGCATGTTCAAAAGCGGCAATGGTATCTTTTGGGACCTGAACCTGAGCCTCGGCAATTTCACCTGCGCTGACGCGTGCGTGCGCCATTGATGGAACGGCCCAGTCAAATTTGCGCGTCAGTTCCAGCAACACCTCGTCGCCGCCCTCGCGCACCCGATCAATGATGTCAGAGACAATGGCCGATACATCAACGGACAGTTCCCGCTTTGATGCCAGCAAGGTGTCAAAGGCCTTTGCAAAATCCGGGGCGCGTGCATCAAGTCGAATGGCCATGATCAGTTTCCGGCAATGCCATGATTGGGGGTTGCAACCGCTGGATAGGGGTCGCCCATATCCTCGAGCCAGAGATCGAGCATTTCCGTCTCGAGCCGTATTGACCTGTCTTCTGAAAAAAGGAAATCAATTGTCTGGCTGTCTGTTGCATCGCCATCAGCCGAGGGTGTTGATTTTATATTCAACAGATTAAGGACCAGTGCCGATTCAAATGGATCGAACCCCTTTGCACGGACCTTTTTCACGCCTTCGGCGCGCAGGGCGCTTCTGATGCGGCTGGCAGGCGGATTGGCCACCGCTTCCCAGCGAAACCGTTGACCCATGATCACAAACCGCCGTGCTGCGGGCACAAAAGCCATGTCGCCCACACGCGCGACCATATCCTGAACCAGACCGGACAGGACGATCAGATCATCCTCGTCTTCGGCGCGCAGATGAATGGCCGCAGTTGATGTCATGCCGCGTTCTTGATCCGGCGCACATCCGCGCCACAGGCGGATAACTTTTCTTCCAGCCGTTCATATCCGCGATCCAGATGATAGACACGATTGACCAGGGTTTCCCCCTGCGCCACCAGCCCGGCCAGGACCAGACTGCTGGATGCGCGCAGATCGGTTGCCATCACGGGCGCGCCTTTAAGATGATCAACACCACGCACAAGGGCTGCCCCCCCACCCAGTCGGATATCCGCCCCCATGCGCAACAATTCCGGCACATGCATGAAACGGTTTTCAAAAATGGTTTCTGTCAGGCGTGAGGCCCCTTCGGCAACGCTCATCAATGACATCATCTGCGCCTGAAGGTCGGTCGGGAAACCGGGATATGGTGCCGTGGAGACATCAACCGCATTCAGATGACCATTGGCACGGCGCACACGCAGGCCGCGATTTGTCGGTTCAATGCTGACACCGGCCTCACCCAGAACGGATATGACCGCACCCAGGTCTTCGGCACGCGCACCGGTCAGTTCCAGATCGCCATTGGTGATCGCAGCGGCCATGGCATAAGTGCCCGCTTCAATCCGGTCGGGCAATACATCATGCACTGCGCCATGCAGGCGGGGCTGGCCTTCAATCACCAGCCGCCCTGTCCCGATGCCATCGATCTTTGCACCCATGGCCAGCAGGCATTTGGCCAGATCCGATATTTCCGGCTCCCGTGCGGCGTTTTCTATCATCGTCGTGCCATGGGCAAGGGATGCCGCCATCATCAGATTTTCGGTGGCCCCGACAGATACAAAGGGAAAACGGATCTCTGCACCTTTTAACCCATGAGGCGCGTTGGCCACGATATAGCCATCGACCAGGTCGATGACGGCGCCCATCTGCTCAAGTCCCTTGATATGCAGGTCCACCGGCCGCGCGCCAATCGCACAACCGCCCGGCAATGACACCCGCGCCTGCCCCATACGGGCAACCAGCGGCCCCAGAACCAGCACACTGGCGCGCATTTTTCGAACCAGATCATAAGGGGCCGTCGTATCGGTGATCACAGGCGTTGACAGTTCCATGACCCGCCCGGCAACGCCACCGCCACCATCAAAATTTTCCTCACCACCATGTCCGTTCAATACCAGCCGCACACCATGGACCGATAACAATTCGGCCAGGGTCGATATATCCGCAAGGTGCGGAATATTACGCAAAACCAGCGTTTCGGCAGTCAGAAGACTGGCCACCATCAATGGCAGGGCAGCGTTCTTGGCACCGCCAATCGGGATTGATCCCATCAGCGGACGGCCGCCACGAATTGCAATACGATCCATAATATAACGCCTTACAGTTTGGGCAGGGTCACGCCGCGCTGGCCCTGATATTTGCCAGCCCGATCACGATAGGAAGTTTCACACGGCTGATCGCCCTTCAAGAACAGAAACTGGCAGGCACCTTCATTTGCGTAAATCCGGGCAGGCAAAGGCGTTGTGTTGGAAAATTCCAGCGTCACATGCCCTTCCCATTCAGGTTCCAGTGGCGTGACATTCACAATGATGCCGCAGCGGGCATAGGTTGATTTGCCGAGGCAGATCACCAGCACGTCACGCGGGATGCGGAAATATTCAACCGTGCGCGCCAGCGCAAATGAATTGGGCGGGATCACACAGACATCTGCCTTGCGATCCACAAAGCTTTTGGGATTGAAATCCTTGGGGTCTACGACCGCCGAATCCACATTGGTGAAAATCTTGAAGTCGTCAGAGACACGGGCATCATACCCATAGGATGACAGGCCATAGGATATGACCCCGTCGCGCTTTTGCGCTTCGACAAAAGGTTCGATCATGCCCTGTTCCAGGGCTGCGCGCCGAATCCAGTGGTCTGACAAAATAGGCATGCGAACAACGCTCCTGGCGCTTAAATTATCAAAAAGGTCCGATGCCCCGAATCGTCCAGTGCGCGGCGGGACAGGTGTGATCTAGGTCTAACCCATGCACCAGTCGCTCTCAAGCCCGCAACCCTATCGAAACGGCAAAGGGACAAGCCAATGACCAAAATCACAACCATTGCCGAGCTGGAGGCGATTTATGGCGCGCCGTTACCGGCCGCGATGGTCAAGGTCGCCGATCACGTAACCCCGGATTATGGCCGCTATATGGCAGCCTCGCCTTTTATTGCGCTGGCAACCGCCGGGCCGGAGGGGCTGGATTGCAGCCCCCGCGGCGACGGGCCGGGCTTTGTCACCCTGGCCGACCCCAAAACACTGCTGATACCTGACCGGCGGGGTAACAACCGGGTGGATTCCCTGCGTAATATCGTGCGCGATCCGCGGGTTGGCCTGTTGTTCATCATTCCCGGTCTGGGCAATACGCTTCGGATCAATGGTAAAGCCCATCTGAGTGTGGACCCGGACCTGCTGACCCGGTTTGCGGTTGATGGCCAGAAGCCGCGCAGCGTCATCCTGATCGGCGTCGAACAGGTCTATTTCCAATGCGCAAGAGCGATCATGCGGGCAGACCTTTGGAATCCGGCGCTTCACCGCGATCCGGGCGATTTTCCCACAGCCGGGCAGATGCTGGCCAATCTGAGCGATAATAAGGTTGGCGGGGCCGATTATGATCGCATATGGCCGGAACGGGCCAGACAGACGATGTGGTAGCGATGCCGGCTAATCTCTGCTTGCGACAATACATTCAACCTCAGCGCGAGCCCCCAGCGCCAGTCCATTAACGCCAAAGGCCGAACGGGCGGGCAAGGGTGCTTTGAAATAGCGCAGATAAACCGCGTTAAACGCAGGCCAGTCCGCCATGTCGGCCAGCATCACCGTGCATTTTACAATGTCGCCATAGCCAAGACCGTTGGCCATCAGCACGGCGCCGATATTTTCCATCACCTGAACAAATTCAGCCTCGGCAGTTGAATTGTTCAAAACCAGCGAACCGGGGATCGTACCCAGTTGGCCTGACAGGAAGATCAGGCCGCCGACCTTGATGCCTTCGGAAAACGGCAGGGTGCCGGTTAAGACCCCGGCGGATTTAATGGGCAGCATTTTTGGATTATGGGTCATATGGAATTCCGATGCTGGTTGGTTTGAACTTACGCGCGCATGGGCCTGATGCTTGCGTCGCTTGATGTTTTCTTTTAGCGCCGCGGCCAGACGCTGGCGTCTTTGTTCTTCGGACAGGGCCATGATGCAATTCCACTGATTACGGATTAAGCGCCAGACCGATCAACCCTTTGGCCCAGTCCGGAACATGATTAAGGGGTAACGACATATTTTCCTTATCGCCCGAGGTCAAATCGAAACGTTGGCCAAAGGATGTGTCGCCGGAAAGTGTGATCTGACTATCGGTGAACTTTGTCGGATCAGACTGTAGGGTGCCTTCAATGCTGACCGCATGGTCTGAAATCGCGGCCTTGCCATGACTGATGGCAAACCCTTTATCCGGTGACCCGGACAGGCCAATGGCAATCCGGGTAATTTCAGGACCGGTGCCATAGCCAATGCCATCCAGTTGCAGGTCGTGATCGGACTGACCGTCAACGGTGCCCGGCCGCGCATGATATTGGGCGCGGGTGACAAACAGGCTGCGCTGGTCCTGACCATCGGCAAGCCATTCCAGCTTTTTGACGTCAACCGACAAGCGCCGTCGACCCTCGTCACCAACCAGGCTGGCGCGGGCATCTCCTGCCCGCCATTTACCGGAAGGTGCGTTCAGCACCACCCCCGGTCCAAGCCCGCCATCAATCAACAGATGATCACGTCTAAGCGGCAGGCCGCGGATGACCACCAGATCGGTCTGAAATGCGCCCCATGGCGTTGTGATATCCAGATCGTGGACATGCAGTTCCAGACGAAACGGGAACCCCTGAATCTCGCTGGTCCGGGCAGCAAGTGTGATATGGCGGGCACTGGCTGCAAATACCGCCTGATCCCAGGCATCGCGCAGGCGCTGGGCCCCTTGCATCCACATCAGGACATAGACGCCCAATGCGCCAATAAACGCTAACATCAGAAAAGCGAATCGGCGATTGGCAAAGGCCTGTTGCAGGCTGATGGGATTGTTCATGGGACGCAGACTACAAAAATCGGACACGCTGGTCCAAGGGCCTGATTTCACCATCGACCAGATGCCGCCTGATGTTGATCTGGAACCCGGCGACATGTGGGTTTTTGCCTATGGATCATTGATGTGGCAGCCGGGCTTTTCCTATCAGCATACCGAACCGGCCCGACTTGCAGGCAGGCATCGGGCATTTTGCATGACATCCATCCATGATCGCGGAACCTCAGAAAAACCCGGACTGGTGCTGGGACTGGCACCGGGCGGGTCATGTCTGGGCCAGGCGTTTCTGGTGCCAGCCAGCCAGCGGCTTGAAACCATTGCCTATCTGCGCGCGCGGGAACTGGTGTCCTATGTCTATGTTGAAACGCTGGTGTCCGTGCAATTGCCAGCATCCGGCAACAGGGTCCACGCGCTGACCTATGTGGCAGATCCCAATTCACCGCAATTTGTGGGCGATCTTGACCCTGCAGATCAGGCCAGAATCATTGCAACTGCCCATGGCCGGTCGGGCAGCAATGTGGACTATCTCAGACGAACAATTGACGAGATGACCAAACTGGGTCTTAGGCCCGGACGACTGGGACAGTTACTGGAGCGGGTTGAAAAAATTCTGGCTCATCCGCATTTGGAATAAGCGCAGGACTGGCAGGTCTCGCACCCTTCGGCGCGGTCAAGCGCGCGTTCGCCACAACGCGGGCACGCCTTCATCATTGTCCCCTGATCAGATACCACGACCAGACGACCGCCCTGCCCACCCGAATCCGCCGTCATGAATCCGATGGCGCGCAGGTGTTCTTCGATCACGCCACCAATGGCCGCCAGCAAAGAGGGAACATAGCGCCCGTCCATCCATTGCCCGCCGCGCGGATCAAATACGGCTTTCAATTCTTCCACCACAAAGGACACGTCCCCGCCGCGCCGGAAGACCGCCGAGATCATGCGGGTCAGCGCCAGGGTCCAGGCGTAATGTTCCATATTCTTTGAATTGACAAAGATCTCGAACGGACGCCGCCGCCCGCTGGGCTCAATCACATCATTGATGGTGATGTACAACGCATGATCGCTTTCCGGCCAGCGCAGCTTATAGGTCTGGCCGGGCAATGTGTTTGGCCGCGCCAATGGCTGGGTCAGATGAACGACTTCGCCCATGGGTGCCAGATAGGGATCGGGGCTTGCAACCGGACTTGCCGGGGCCTGAACAGTTGGCTGTAACACCGAGCCGGTAATGTCATTTGGCCGATAGGTGGTGCAGCCTTTGCAGCCCTGTTCATAGGCATCCATATAAACGGCAGCGAAATCCGCAAAGCTGATATCGGCTGGCATGTTGATGGTTTTCGAAATCGAACTGTCCACATGCTTTTGCACCGCAGCCTGCATCGCCACATGATCAGCCGGTGACAGAGTCTGGGCCGTGACAAAGGCAGCACCCGGCGGCTGACCGGGGAACATTTCTTCCCAGCGCTTCAGCGCCGGATCCAGCACACGTTCTTCTGCGCGGGAGCCATCAGGCATCAATACTTTGCGGGTGACGTCAAAAGCAAAAACCGGCTCGATGCCCGAAGACACATTATCGGCGAATAATGAAATTGTGCCGGTTGGTGCAATCGAGGTCAAAAGGCCGTTGCGGATGCCATGCTGTTCGATGCGCGCGCGCAGGTCGGCATCAAGTCCGGCAATGGTCTGCCCCGCCAGATAGGGTTTGGCGTCAAAAAGCGGGAATGCCCCTTTCTCGCGCGCCAGTTCTACAGATGCCCCATAGGCTGCGCGTTCAATCGCTGCCATCCAGGCACTGGCCTGTTGTGCCGCCTGAGCGCTGCCATAGACCAGACCGCAATAAATCAGCGCATCGCCAAGCCCGGTCAGGCCCAGCCCGATCCGACGTTTCGCACGCGCCTCAGCCGCCTGTGCTTCCAGCGGAAAGCGCGAGACATCAATGACATTATCCATCAGACGCACGGCGGTTGCGACCAGATCTTCCAGCCTTGCCGTATTGATACCGGCATCGGCGCCAAAAGGCCGTTCCACGATTGCCGCCAGATTGATCGATCCCAGAAGGCATGCCCCATAAGGTGGCAAAGGCTGCTCACCACAGGGATTGGTCGCCGCAATACTTTCGCAATAATACAGGTTGTTGCGCTGGTTGATGCGGTCGATGAAAATCACACCGGGTTCGGCGTAATCATAGGTCGCGCGCATGATCTTGTCCCACAGATCGCGCGCGGGCAGGGTTTTATAAACCAGTCCGCCAAAGGTCAGATCCCAGGGCGCATCAGCTTTCACCGCTGCCATGAATGGATCGGTTGCCAGCACCGACAGATTGAACATGCGCAGCCGTTTGGCATCGCCCTTGGCTTCGATAAACGCTTCGATATCGGGATGATCGGCGCGCATGGTCGCCATCATCGCCCCGCGCCGCGATCCGGCCGACATGATGGCGCGACACATCGTATCCCACACATCCATGAAGGTCAGCGGCCCCGAGGCATCCGCCCCAACCCCACGCACCAGCGCACCACGCGGCCGCAAGGTTGAAAAATCATAGCCGATGCCGCCACCGGCCTGCATGGTCATTGCCGCCTCGCGCAGGTTTTCAAAAATTCCCGACATGTCGTCAGGAATCGTGCCCATCACAAAACAGTTGAACAGCGTAACCCTGCGATCCACACCGGCACCGGCGATGATCCGCCCTGCGGGCAGAAACTTGAAATCATCCATCGCCGCCTGAAACCGGTCGGTCCAGAAACTGCGGTCATGGGGCTTTTCCGCCTGGGCGGCCGCCAGCGCTACCCGCGCAAATGTGTCATCAACGCTCTGGTCAACCGGCGTCCCATCGGGCTGTTTCAACCGATATTTCATATCCCAGATACGGGTTGAGACAGGACCGATGCGGGTCATGGGCGGCTCCGAAAGGCAAGGCCGGATGTTATGCCCCCGCCCGGCAGAGATGTCAAATTTGTTCTTTTTTTGTTCTTTTTTGAGGTGATTGTCTCTCAGCCCGTGCCTTTTGATTCCGCCAGCAGCCGGTTTGATCCTGTCTCGATCCTATCTTCCAGCATTGCCATGAACTGGCGGCGGTTGAGCCCGGGGGGAATGGGTTCCAGGAATTCGATCACGATACGGCCGGGACGCTTTGCCCATTCGCGCGGCCCCCAGCAGACGCCCGTGTTCAGGGCCATGGGGATGCAGGTCAGATTGAGCTGGTTATAGATCGCGGCGATACCCGGCTTGTATTCGACCTTTGAACCGGGCCAGACACGTGTGCCCTCGGGATAGATGAACAGCGGGCGACCTTCGGCGGTGCGCAGTTTTGCTTCGGCCAGCAATTTTCGCAGCGCCTTGGCGTGACCTTCACGATCCACCACCAGCATGCCCGCCTTCCAGGCCAGAAAGCCGTAAAAGGGGATGTATAATAATTCCTTTTTCATCACGATGGCCGGATCAGGCAAGAGCAGATTAAGCATCACTGTTTCCAGCAGCGACTGATGTTTGGATGCGACGATCACCGGGCCTTTGGCCAGAACATCGCGCAGGATTTCTTCGTGCCGGAATTCAATGTGAATATCCGCAAAAACCCTGAGGCCCCAGCGCACCACAATCGCCCAGAACCTAAACATGCGCACCACGAAATATCTTGGCAGCACCATCAGGACCATCGAGACAACGGCCAGCGTGCCGGTAAATCCGAAGAAGAAAATATTAAACCGCAGGCTACGCCACATGTTGTCGGTTCCCATCAGGTTCAATCAACAGGTCCATGATTGCCGCGCGCGTCCCATCCGGACCAAAGCCCAGACGGCGACGGGTCAAGCTGATCAGGTATTTTGTGAATTCACCGATCAGCAATTGTGTCGTGGCTGGGCGGCGCCACCACAAATCCAGATGCAGAAATTCCGGTGACACAGCATAGGGAATTAATTTGAGATCAGGGCCCAGTTCACTGATCAGCAGAAGCGAGCGCGGCATATGATAACTGGCAGTGACAACGATCAGTGAATTGAATTTCTGTTCACCGGCCCAACGGGAAATTTCAACCGCATTTCCTGCTGTATCAAGTGCTGCATGATCAAGATCAACACAGCAGTCAAAGACCTGCTCGGCAGCGGCGAACCGCCTGCGCAGGTCCTCACGCGTGGTATCGGCGTGAACGCCGGTGATCAGCATCCTTCGGCAGCATTCGCGTGCCAGCAGGTGCATGGCTGCATCCAGCCGTTCGGTTCCGCCTGTCAGCGCCACGACGCCGTCCGCCTGAACGGATGCAGCCGCATCTGCGGATTTCAGCCGCCCGGTAAATTCCAGAAACGCGCCGACGTAAAGTGCCAGCAGGATCAGTAATCCCCGCCAGATCAAGGTGCAGCATCCAGAAGGCGCAGGACCGTCAGCCTGCCGGTGATCATGGCAAGTCCGGCAGCTAGAAGCGGGATCGGTGCCAATACCAGAAAGCTGTTAATATCAGGCACCAGCGCCATCAGTAACGGATCACCAACACCGGCCGCCGCCCGACCCAGACCATAAAGTGTACCCATCGCGGCAAGCATACCGACAACAGCACCCTGTAATGCAATCCAGGCAACCTGGCGTTCGAATGCACCGGCGATTACACCATCGCGCGCACCGATAAGATGCATCACTTCGACCACATCACGATGCTGGGTCAGGCCTGCACGGGTGGCAAAAACAACGATGGCGATGGTCGCCAGCGCCACCAGTCCCGCAATGGCAAAACCCAGTATCCGGGCAAGGGATGCCAGATGCAGCACGTCCGCCAGCCAGGCGCGATGATCGTCAATGCGCGCGCCCGGCGCAAGATGTTCAAGACCCGTCCGCAGTTCAGCCAGATCCGGTGCCTGTCCGGGATCAGTGACCACATCAATCAGATGCGGTACCGGCAGTTTGCCAAGGTCAACCCCCTGCCCCAGCCACGGACTTAATAACCGGCCCAGATCATCATCGCTAAGGGCTTTGGCCGTGCTGATCCCCGGACTGGCCCGCAGATAGGCCAGACTTGCCGTCAGGTCGACACCCGCGGGCACCTGTACCGTTAGGCGGTAGACCAGTGATCCCGTCCAGCCCTGCACGGCGGTTGCAACCATTGCCCCACTGCCAAGCCCAAGACTGGCCAGATAGGTCATGACAGCAACAACCAGCGCCAGCAGTCGCCCGCCACCATCAGGTGGCAGTACCCTGATCCGTTTCATGCAGACCCCCGGTTCCGGGGGCGATAAACGCTCAGCTCGCCACCTTTGAGGCGCAATTCAACGGCATCAACGGAATCCACCAGCCCCCGATCATGGGTGGCCAGAACAATCGAGGTGCCAGCCCGGTTCAGCTCAACAAAAAGGCGCAAAAGGCGCATGGCCATATCAGGGTCCACATTGCCGGTTGGCTCGTCGGCCACCAGCAGGTCAGGTCGACCCACCACGGCACGGGCAATGGCGACCC
>CAISDR010000307.1 GCA_903884125.1 uncultured bacterium | reverse complement strand
GCTGGCATATTGAATGCTCGGCCATGGCAAAGCGCCATCTGGGTGAAAGTTTCGACATTCACGGCGGTGGCATCGATCTGCAGTTTCCCCACCATGAAAACGAACGGGCGCAGTCCATGTGCGCCCATGACGGGCACTCGTTTGCACAGGTATGGTTTCACAACGGCTTTCTGACTGTTGATGCGGAGAAAATGTCAAAGTCACTCGGCAATTTCATGACGGTCGAGGCTGCGCGTGAAAACATGCCGGGGGAAGCCGTGCGCTATGCCCTGCTGATGGCCCATTATCGTCAGCCAGCAGACTGGTCTGACGATATTGCCGCAGAGGCCAGAACCCATCTGGACCGCTGGTATCGGCTGACTGATGGCATTGAAGCTGGCGAAATTGATCGTGCTGTCCTTGCGGCACTGGATGATGATCTGAATACCCCGCGCGCATTTACTGAATTGCACCGGCTGGCAGGGGAAGCATCGTCCGGATCAGGGACTGCCGCAGCCAGTCTGAAAGCATCAGCCCAATTGATGGGCTTTTTGGGCCAACAGGCCGAGGTCTGGTTCCGGTGGATGCCAAAGGGCCGGACCATTGATCCGGCATGGGTTGAAGATCGCATTCAGGCACGCAGAAAAGCCCGTGCGGACAAGGACTACGCCCAGGCTGATCTTGTCAGAAAAGAACTGGCCGATGCAGGCGTCATATTGGAAGACGGGCCACAGGGCACAACATGGCGGGTAAGCCAATGACCGAACAGACGATGAAACGCGAACGGGTATATCTGTTCGACACCACCCTGCGCGATGGCGCGCAGACTCAAGGGGTGGATTTTTCGGTTGAAGACAAGCGGCGCATTGCCGTGGCGCTGGACCAGCTGGGACTGGATTATATTGAAGGCGGCTGGCCCGGCGCCAATCCGACAGACACCGCGTTTTTTGCCGATGTGCCGAAACTGGGGCGGGCAAAATTCACAGCTTTTGGCATGACTCATCGCCATGGCCGGTCGGCCGAAAATGATCCGGGGCTGAGTGCGCTGGTTGATTCAGGTGCGGGTGTCATCTGTGTTGTTGGCAAGACATGGGATTTTCAAGTGGATGTAGCACTTGAGATTACACTGGAGCAGAATCTGGCGACCATTGATCAGACCATCCGGCGTATTGTCTCGTTGGGACGTGAAGCAATCTTTGATGCCGAACATTTCTTTGATGGCTATAAGGCCAATCCCGACTATGCACTGGCCTGTATTGAAACAGCAATCCGGGCAGGCGCGCGCTGGGTCGTTCTGTGTGATACCAATGGCGGCGCGCTGCCCGATGAGGTCAGCCAGACAGTGGCGGCCGTTACCAAAACTGTCCCCGGCGATCATCTTGGCATTCATACCCATAATGACACTGAAAATGCTGTTGCCAATTCACTGGCTGCGGTGATGGCTGGCGTGCGGCACGTACAGGGTACGCTGAACGGGCTTGGTGAAAGGTGTGGCAATGCCAATATCATTTCGCTCATTGCCAGCTTTGCGCTCAAACCGGCTTTGCGGGATCGTTTCGAAATCGGCGTATCTGATGAGAGCATCAAACGCCTGACGGCTACGGCGCGGCTGCTGGATGAAATTTTGAACCGGGCGCCATCGCGCCATCAGCCTTATGTAGGACCATCCGCCTTTGCCCATAAAGGTGGATTGCATGTGTCGGCGGTGATGAAAAACTCGCGCACTTATGAACATGTGGACCCGTCGTCTGTTGGCAATACCCGTATCATGCCTGTATCCGATCAGGCTGGACGTTCGACGGTGCTTCAGCGACTGAGCGAAGTTGGTATTGATGTCGCCAGCGATGATCCACGCGTCACCAGAATTCTCAATGAAGTCAAGGAACGCGAATTTCAGGGCTATGCCTATGATGGTGCGGAAGCATCGTTTGAACTTCTTGCCCGCAGGCTGTTGGGGCAGGTACCGGTCTATTTCACTGTAGAAAGTTATCGCGTCGAAGTTGAACGCAAACGTGACCCGGCTGGAAATTTTCAGTCGCTGGCTGAAGCTGTTGTTAAAGTTGTTGTCGATGGTGAAAGGTTGCTTTCGATCGGTGAAGGCAATGGCCCGATCT
>CAISDR010000306.1 GCA_903884125.1 uncultured bacterium | reverse complement strand
ATCGGGCCGCCCGGTGCGGGAAAGTCGATGCTGGCGCAGCGCCTGCCCGGCCTGTTGCCGCCGCTGGATGCGCGTGAGGCGCTGGAAATTTCCATGGTGCGCAGCCTGGCCGGAGAACTCACCGACGGCGCCATCAGCCAGGCGCGGCCGTTTCGCAATCCGCATCATTCCGCGTCCATGGCGGCGCTGGTGGGCGGCGGGCTGAAAGTGCGGCCCGGCGAAGTCTCACTGGCGCATCTGGGGGTTTTGTTTCTGGACGAGCTGCCGGAATTCCCGGTATTAGGTAGCAAGCTTCCAAAGGGCTTCCCTTGTACTTCGGGGGTCCTGGGGTAATTTAAGGCCCATGATTAAGATTGCCAAGGTGACGGGCGGTTATACCGCTCACGCCACGCCGCCGGATGTAGATGCCGAATGGCATTCCATGTCTGCCTTGACGCCTAGGGCGCTCATAACTGAATTGCTAACCCGGGGCGCGGCCCAGATCGACATTGGGAATGCCTTTTATGAGGCTGAGCCCAATTGGCTTAGAACCCTGACGCCGTGACCGACACCCACGTTGTCTCTGCCCTCAAAGAAAAGCGCATACAGGTCGCCAGCCAGATAGAGGCCCTACAGGGCCAGCTACGGAAGGCTGTGATTGATCTAGACCACGTTGAAGCGGCGCTGAGGCTGTTCGATCCCGATATCGTTATCGGGAAACTCAGCCCCCGAAAGGTCGCCCCCGTCCTCTATGACCACAAGGGCGATACGGGCCGGGTCATTCTGGACACCCTCAGGAACGCCATGCGGCCCCTGTCCACGGCCCAAGTCTGCGAGGCCGTGATGAAAGCCCGCAACCTTGATACTGACGACAAGGCCCTGTGCCGTCTTATGATGAAGCGCACTGTGGCGAACCTGAAGCACTGGCAAGCCAAGCGGGGGCTTATCCGATCAATGCCGGGTGTCGGGCAGCAATTGCTGTGGGAAGTGGTGCGTTAGGCCGCGCGTACTGCTTTGAGAGATGGCCGAACTCGGCTCTTTCTCCACTCGGAGTATATTTCGCGCAATCTTTGTTCGGGATGGCCGTTTGAAAACCCGCGACCATCTTCCCATGCAGCAATGACATTGCGGGGAGCATCGACCAAATCGGCAGCTTCTTCGACGGTGAGAAGCATTTCCTTACGAATGAACCGGAAAACGTCAGCTTTTAAAGGGGCTTCTATTGCGAGAAAATGATCCGCAATGGCGTCATGGAGACCAGTCAAGTTCGCAAATTGGAAATAGCCTTCGAGGCCGTCCATCGCCTTGAGGCCGCCCTTCACAAATACATTTGGGATGCCGCTCGCCGAATACGACCAGATATAGTCCCCGCCGCAATCAATTACAGTCGCCCCGTTAGGCAATTTGCCTTTACGGATCAACGTATTAAGCGCCATCATGGTCAAAGGGTCTGCTTTCAGGCTGGCTTTATATCGCGAATATCGCAGAGGTAGGCTCTGTGATTAGTGCTGAGATAAACCACGGCGTTGTACTTCGTCATATCACCGTCTTTGCCTTGCACTTCAAGGCGTAGTTCAGAACGGCTTGGAGTGACTTCGTAGCTCGTTACACTACCCGACTCAATAGCCGCTTCAACTTCCTTCGTTGTAACGCCCACGTCTTCCATTCGAAGCAGAGTTCGAGCGTCGTAGCCCAAACCAACCTCGGCATATATCTCCCGAAGCAGAACTTGCACTTCTTGGGACTTATATTTGCCCCCAAATGGGGTATTTGGCGTGTGTATTGCCATGATAGGGCATCCGGTCTTTCAAATTACACAATAAATAAGGTAAATTATTCCTTACTGCCCGCGAGGGTATGTCGGTGGGGTTACATTGTCGATATGCCCACTAATTAATCACGCAGCCCGGCGCTGCCAATAGCCCTTCCACTGGCGGCTAACCGGGTGCTTCGCCGCCGCCGTCACGATGGCGGTGTATTGCTCGCCGTTCGCCATGCGGCGGTTATCTTCGCGCCAGTCCATTTCAGCGGCATACGCGGCCAGATACGGGCCAGCGATATGGTGATGGGT
>CAISDR010000305.1 GCA_903884125.1 uncultured bacterium | reverse complement strand
GCGTCATGGGCGTGATGATGTATCTGTCGATCTATCTGGCGATGACGCTGGGAACATTTGCCTGCATTCTTTCGATGCGCCGGGCTGATGGTTATGTGGAAGAAATCAGCGATCTGGCGGGGCTTGGCACGCGCCAGCCATTAATGGCTGCGGCACTTGCCATGATGATGTTTTCGCTGACCGGCATACCGCCACTGGCTGGATTTTTCGGCAAATGGTATGTGTTTTCCGCCGCCATTCAGGCGGGGCTGTATCCGCTGGCGGTGGTGGGTGTTGTTGCCAGTGTGGTGGGTGCTTTCTATTACCTGCGCGTGGTCAAGGTGATCTATTTCGATGCACCGGCTGAATCTTTCAGCCCCATGGTCAGCGAGATGCAAATGGTACTTGGCGTATCCAGCCTGTTTGTACTGGGTTTTGTTGCCATGCCGGGACCGTTGGTCGGTGCGGCAATGGCCGCGGCGCGCACCCTGCTGCCCTGATTGATTTGGTGTTCGCATGATTACGATTTACGGCGACACGATTTCCGGCAATTGCCTGAAGGTGAAGTTCGTTGCCGAGCGGCTGAACATTCCCTATCGCTGGGTTGAAACCAGCGTGGTGCGCCGTGAAACCCGCACCAGCGATTTTCTGTCGATCAATCCAGCGGGTCAAGTGCCCGCCGTTGTTCTGGCCGATGGCAGACTGTTATCCCAGTCCAATGCAATCATGCTGCATCTGGCCGAGGGGTCTGATCTGATCCCGACCGATTCCTATGAACGCGCGGTGATGTTTCAATGGCTGTTCTGGGAACAGTATAATCACGAACCGACCATCGCCACCCGGCGCTTTCATCTGCACTATCTGAAAAAGTCCGAAGCGGAAATCAATCCTGCCCTGAAAGAAGGTGGCGAGGCAGCGCTGGCCCGTATGGAAGGGCAGTTGAACGGTCATGAATATTTTGTCAGCGGGCGTCTGAGTCTGGCGGATATCGCCCTTGTTTCCTATACCCGCTTTGCCCATGAAGGTGGCTTTGACCTTGGCCAATATCCACGTGTGCGCAACTGGGTATTGCGGATTGAAAAAGGTCTGGGTCTGCCATCTGCCTTGCCAGCCCATCTGCAATGACAATGACCATCGGTCGCGCGCTTCCTGCTGGCGTGGAACTGAGCGCATTTGATGTGATCGATTCCACCTCTGACGAAGCGCGGCGTCAGGCCGAACGCGGTCACAAAGGCCCGCTATGGGTCATGGCCCAAAGCCAGACGGCCGGACGCGGGCGCCGTGGACGCGCGTGGATTTCAAAACCGGGAAATTTCTATGCCAGCGTTTTGTTGCGGCCGCGATTGACTGCGGCTGATGCTGGTCGTCTTTCCTTTGTGGCCTCACTGGCGCTTGCGCGCACGCTAACCCCGCTGGTCCCATCACCCCATCGGCTGGCATTGAAATGGCCGAATGATGCACTGGTCGATGGCGCAAAAATTGCCGGCATTCTTCTGGAAAGCCAGTCAGGCCCGGATGGATACATCGCGTGGCTGACCATCGGCATCGGTGTCAATCTGGCACATGCGCCGCAAGGCACTGAAACCCCGGCCCTTGCGCTGGCCGATTTGGGTGTTCACGTTCAGCCGATGGAATTCATAACGCCGCTGGCCCATCACATGGCCGATCTGCTGGCACAGTTTTCAACTCACGGCTTTGCACCGATTCATGCGGCATGGGTAGATCTGGCCGCGGGTATCGGCCAGCCAATACAGGTGCGGCTTGCGGACAAGACACTAAAGGGTATTTTTACCGGCCTTGATCCCAATGGTGCTCTGGTGCTGGATCAGGGCGATGGCATCGTCCGAATAGCAGCGGGCGAGGTGTTTTTGAACCCTGCCCAACTATCACCAGCCTAAGGATCTTCCCATGCTGCTGGCCATTGACGCAGGAAACACCAACACAGTCTTTGCCGTTCACGATGGCGATGACATGCGTGGCCGCTGGCGTTCTGTTACCAAAGATGTGCGCACGGCAGATGAATATGGTGTGTGGCTTATTCAACTGCTGACCCTTCAGGGTCTTACACCCTCGGATATCACCGGGGCGGCAATTGCAACCGTTGTGCCCCAGGCGCTGTTCAATCTGCGTCTGTTGTGCAGGCGCTATTTTGGCGTAGATGCGCTGGTCATCGGCGATCCGGGTGTGGACCTTGGGATTGATGTGCGGGTTGATCGACCGCACGCGGTTGGTGCCGATCGGCTGGTCAATTCGGTGTCTGCCCACAGGGCCTTTGGCGGTCCGCTGATCGTGATTGATTTTGGTACGGCCACCACCTTTGACATTGTCGGCCCTGACGGCGGATATGAAGGTGGTGTGATCGCACCGGGTGTGAATTTGAGTCTAGAGGCCTTGCATCAGGCATCCGCCAACCTGCCGCGCATTGCAGTTGAACGCCCGGAACGGGTGATCGGCACTGATACCGTACCAGCGATGCAGTCGGGGGTTTACTGGGGATATGTGGGTCTGATCGAAGGCATGGTCGCGCGCATTACAAACGAGTATGGTAGTCCGATGAAAGTGATCGCCACGGGCGGACTGGCGGAATTATTCCGCCACGGCACGGATATATTCGATGCTGTGGACGGCGATATTACCATTCGGGGCCTGATCGATATTTACAGGCTCAATCGCGGTTGAATGCTGCGGATCAATATTTGAAGGGTAAGGCATGAACGCTCCCAAGGCAGCGGACGAACTGGTATTTTTGCCCCTGGGTGGGGCGGGCGAGATCGGGATGAATCTCAATCTCTATGGCTATGGGCCAGCCGATCACCGCAAATGGCTGATGATTGATCTGGGTATCACATTCACAGATGATTCAACGCCCGGCGTTGATATTGTGCTGCCCGATCCTGCGTTCATCGAGGAACGGACCAGGGATCTTTTGGCGCTGGTTGTAACCCATGGTCATGAAGATCATATCGGCGCTGTGCCCTATCTTTGGCCGCGCCTGCGCTGTCCGATCTATGCAACACCGTTCACGGCGGCTCTGTTGCGTAACAAGCTGGAAGAAGCAGGACTGACGGGTCAGGTCACCATTCGCATTCTGCCCATGTCGGGCAAGGTCACCATCG
>CAISDR010000304.1 GCA_903884125.1 uncultured bacterium | reverse complement strand
TCGGGCAGGGCCAGCAGCGCCGAACGCATCCAAACCGCTGATCCGGCAAAACCAAGTCCGCTGGCAGCACCCATGGCCAAGGCCACCCTGTCCCTTGCCATAGCCTCAGGTCGCGAAAAATCGATCGACAGGGTCATCACGCCAACAGTCGCAACAATTACGCCAAGCCACGCCATGGGCGCCAGAACCTCGCCCAGCATCACAACACTTAATCCGGCCAGCAGAATGGGCTCGGTTTTAGCCATCGCCGTGACGACCGCAAACGAATGACGGCGCATGCCATCCAGTTGCACCATCATGGCAACCACCTGCGCCAATGCGCCAAGTGCGGCATAAATCGCTGCGGTCTGTGTAAGGCGCGGAACCGGTTCGTCACCAAAGTACAAAATCGCCCAAAATCCCAGCAGCGCAAAAGGCAGCCCAAACAAAAACCTGACCTGTGCGGCGGCCATAACACCCAGGCGGTCGGTCAGGCCCCGCTGTGTGGCATTGCGCGCGGTTTGGGCAGCAGCGGCCACAAGCGTGATTGGTATCCATAAAAATTCCATCAGGGATTGGTCCCACTTGCCCTTCGACGTCTGGTGCGCGTTCGCTGGCGGGCCTGCGGGGCCATCGCCTTGGTCTGTTCCTGGATCTGTGCGCGCTTTTCGTGGATTGACGCGATCACAAGACCCATCGGCGTGCCGATATCAACCAGCACGGCCTCTGATAATTGCAAACTCGCCTCTACCGTTTCGGGTACTGCATCGGATGCCCCAAGACGGTATAGGGCCGCCGCGTGACGGGCATCGCGCGCGCGCGCCGTGATAATAAGGTCTTCGCGCATCGCGCGCGCGGACGCCACCAGCTGATCAACCACCCGATTGTCGTCAACGGTAATGACCAGCGCGCGCGCCTGTTCCAGTTCCAGTTTCGCAAGTATGTCCGGCCGTGTCATATCGCCAAAATAAACAGGTCGGCCCCGCCTGCGTTCTGCTGCCACCCGATCAGCATCACTATCAAGGGCAATATAGGGAACCTGATGTGCTTCCAGCATATCAGCCACCATTTGCCCCACACGCCCAAATCCGGCAATGATCACGCGTGGTGTGGCTGGATCAGAAACGGGCGTTGTGATGGTCAGATCATGGGTTCTTGTACGCGCAACATAGGGCGACAGGCGCCGGCCAGCTCGTGATAAAAGCGGAATCATGGCAAGTGTGATCGTTGCAACCAGCAGCGCTGTTTGCGCCTGCGCGCCATCAATCAGCCCATGATCGCGTGCCACTTCCAAAATCACAAAGCCGAATTCGCCACCGGGTGCCAATAGCAGGCCGGATTGCAGCCCGACATTCCAGCTAAGTCCAAAGAATCGTCCCGAACAGATAATCAGGACAAGTTTTATCAGAACAAGGCCGATACAGAGGGACAGAATGATCAAGGGTGCGCTGATGAAATGGGCCAGATCAAGGCTCATGCCGATGGCGATCAGAAATATGCCCAGGAACAGCCCCTTGAACGGTTCAATGGTGACTTCGATCTGTCGGCGATATTCCGTTTCAGCTAAAAGCAGACCTGCGATCAGTGCCCCCAGCGCCATGGAAAGGCCAGCATAGGCGGTGATCAAACCCGTGGACAAAACTACCAGAAGCGAAATTGCCATGAAGCTTTCCGGTGATCCGCTTCGCGCGACGGAATGGAACAGGGGCCGTAAGGCCCATCGGCCAATTACAAGGACAATCGTCACGGCTGCCAGTGCGGACAAGACCGCCTCGGCAATGATCAGCATGTTTGGTTCGGTTGATATCCCGTTCTCGCCTGCACCGACGCCAGCAAAATTCAAGGCAAACAGAATTGGTACAACAGCCAGATCCTGAAAAAGAAGTACCGCGAATGATACACGTCCCGCCATGCTCGCCAGACGGTTTTCGCCAACCAGAACCTGAACGATGACGGCTGTTGACGACATGGCCAATGCCAGCCCGATGGCAACAGAGGCTGAACGGTCAAAGCCAAATGCCATCAGGCCGCCAGCGATGACGATGGCAGAGATTGCTACCTGAACAAATCCCAGCCCAAAGACCATTCGTCGGGTGGTATTCAGTCTTTCCCATGAAAGTTCAAGGCCGATCATGAACATCAGAAAGACAACACCCAGTTCCGCCAGTGGTCCAATGGCAGCCGGGTCTTCAATCGTGACGGCAGCAAGTGGTGGCCAGTAATGGACCAGCGCGCCCAGGCCCGATGGGCCAACGGCTATGCCCACAAGAATGAAACCGATGATGGGTGAAATGCGCTGGCGCTGAAACAGAGGGATGACGATACCGGTCGCCCCCAGCAATATCAGCGCATCTTTGAAAATGTCAGGGGGCATGGCAACCATGCGCCGAGCTTACCCGGCATCATGGTCGCGATGGAAGCACCAATCAGAATTTAAACGCGCGTTTGAGCTTTTGCGGTGCAACGCAAAGCCATGCCGCCTGTAAGGCGCTTGCGACACTGGATTCTTCGGCGCGTTCCAGCATGATATTTGTCCAGCCGGATTTGCCCCAGGCACCATTGGCCGGATAAAACACATCCGGTTCCATATCCAGGCGCAAGGCCTGGTCCCCCGGTGTCAATTTGACCACGGCACGCTTTTCTACCGGCCATAATGTTGCAAATATTTTGCCGCCGACCCGAAAGTCCGGATGCCCCATGTGACTTTTTTCGGTCACATGGGGCAGGGCCAGAGCAATTGTGCTGAATTCTTTGGGCTGCAAATTGGCCTCAATAAATCAGTTCGTCGTCGCCCTTGCTGTCTGCCAGCAGGATTTCGCCCTTGGCCGCCAAATCTTTGGCATTGTTGACCATGATCATCTGTGCTTCGTCTACGTCCTTGAGGCGCACAGGTCCCAGGCTTTCCATGTCCTCGCGCAATATCTTGCCTGCGCGTTCGGACATGTTCGAGAAGAAAAGATCTTTGATAAGATCTGATGCACCCTTGAGTGCCAGTGCCAGCTTGTCCTTTTCTACAGCGCGCAGCAATGTCTGGATGCCGTTCGGATCGAGCTTCTGCAGGTCTTCGAACGTGAACATCAGCGAGCGGATCTTTTCCGCCGATTCTCTGTTGCGTTCTTCCAGGCTGGACAAGAACCGCTGTTCGGTCTGGCGATCAAACGAGTTGAAAATTTCCGCCATCATTTCGTGGGCATCGCGCTTGGTGGTGCGCGCCAGGTTGGACATGAATTCCAGACGCAATGTCTGTTCGACCTTTTCCAGAATTTCCTTCTGGACGGTTTCCATACGCAGCATGCGCATGATGACTTCCAGACTGAAATCTTCGGGCAGGGCACCCAGAACACGGGCGGCATGATCGGGCCGGATCTTGGACAAGACCACAGCGACGGTCTGCGGGTATTCATTCTTAAGGTAATTTGCCAGAACCTGCTCGTTCACATTGGCCAGCTTGTCCCACATGGTACGACCGGCCGGACCACGGATTTCTTCCATGATCAGCGAGGCACGGTCACCCGGCAGCAATTTGGCCAGCAGGCGTTCGGTTGATTCATACGAACCGACAATCGTGCCACCGGCAGAAACGTTTGACACGAAATCAACCAGCAGGCGTTCAACGAGGGTCGCGGAAATATTGCCCAGGCCCGACATGGCCTGGGACACTTCCTTGATCTCTTCGTCATGCATCATCTGCCACAGCTTTGCGCCGTATTCTTCGCCCAATGACAACATCAGGACGGCGGCCTTTTCAGGGCCGGAAAGGCTTCGGGGATCGTCTTTGGCTGCAATCGCCATGGCACTTATCTCCGCCGTAGGAGCTGAACAAACAAAAAGGCTCGGTATCGAATCTGGTCACCCATCGATTTCCACAGCTTGGTTCAGGATGCCTAATGAACCATTAACAAGGCAAGCCCGGATAAAACTTAATCAGCGTTTTATCCGGGCTGGCCTCCTTTTGCCTGAACTCAGAGGGCCTGAAGGAAGGCCTGCAGGTCGGCGCGCTCCTGCGGGTTCAGGCCGATACGGAACCGGCGGTCATAAAATCCCACCACCTGTCCCAGATTATCCGCCGCCCCATTATGGAAATAGGGGGCGCGTGCCGCCAGCCCCCGCAGCACCGGCACCTTGAACCGGCTGATATCGGCGCAGGCACCAGTGACCAGGGCGCGGCCGGGATCGGTTGTGGATACCTGCTGGCCGGATTGGATTCCAGATGTGCAGGTCAGTTGAAAGACCGGCAGGTAGGAGACATCCAGGCCGGGCGGGTTCGGCCCCGCAACGCCTATATCCAGAAAATCAGGCAGCGAGCGGTTACCCACATTGGGAGTATCGTGACACGTGGAACAGGTTCCCTGAATCTGATTGCCGCGCGCATTATCGGTCAGACCGGCAACATTGTTGATCGTGAACTGGCGCGTGTTGAACAGCCGTTCGCCCCGTCCAATGGCGTTGCGTTGAAGTTCAGCGGGATCATTGGTCAGTGGTGCCCGGTCCCAGGCTGCATAAATGCTGAAGACATTGCGATTAAATGCCCGTCCGGTGGGATCACGCCCTGACGCGTCATTTATGCCGGGCTGAAAGGCAACCTGCGACAGGAACCCTGGGCCACCCTGCGCTCCAAGGATATTCAGGGTCCCAGCCAGATTGTCTGCCTGCTGGGCCGTTGTAAGTGCGCTTTCAAAATTAACAATCGACTGGATCAGGCCATCGCTTGGGATCCCGCTGGCCTGCGCGTGATCCAGCGTGGCATCACTTGCCTGACGGGCAAGGGTTGGGTATCGGCCATCCCACATCAGCGCTGAAACAAAGCGCAGGTTTGTCGAAGGCAATATCCGACGATAGACCGAAACATCCCCGCTTGTCGGGCTGGTCAAACCGAATTTCGTATTCGTCGTACAATTATATTGATCAGTGACTTTGGTGAATTTGAATTCAAGTCCTGTATCGGGCAGGGTTTCTTCAACCCGGATCAATGCCTTGTCCAGCAACAGACTGTAGGCTGCAAGCCGTGCCGTCTGGGTCGAGACATCTGCATCAGGACACGTGGCACCATCAACGGGCCGAAACACCGGGTCCTGGCCCAGGCTGGCGTTGAACCTGCGGGTCAAGTCATTGGGAGTTATCGTCCAGCCATTCTGTGGCTGGTGGCAGGTGAAGCAGGTCCGTCCATTGGTTCCAAGCGACTGAAAAAACGCATTGGTCGCGGTCGAGGTCGGACCCATGGCATTCAGGGTGCTGATCACCCCGCTGTGGTCCGTATTCGAAATGCCGGAATCAATTGTTACAGGTGTTGATACCTGCTGGGCCTGGCCGGAGCCTGGAACAATCAGGATCGCAATCGAACCGGCAAGGGCAATCAATTGTCTGAAAAGGGAAAGGGTAAGCACAGTTTGCGGCATTTTTCGGCTCCAGTTCTGGGCGGCATCAGGACAGCTTTTGCCGGATAGATCGTGAATAAGTGACGAACATTGCAAACTTGATAAATGGGATTCGGATTAACCGTCCCGATTGAAAGTGGTTAACAGTTCCTTAACACTATGGTTTGAAATGATTTTGTGACGAGGGGCACAAAATCCGGGTGTCGGGCTGGCACCGAAGGGTACAAAAGAAATTTATATTATCATTGATAACTTATCATTGACAATGATGCGACGCACCATTATATGTATATCATCAGATCGACTCAGGGATGCCGGGCGTCACTGAAGATCATCGGTGGAATATCGTTCAGGTATAAGGATTGTGATCATGCTCAAGACCAAAGCTTTCGCCGCAAGCCGTTTTGCGTTCGATTTTTTTGCGCCAAATGAAGATCAGGTGGCCACTGGCATGAACCGGGACTGGGCCGCTCGCCTGGCCTATGTAACGCTGGTCATATATGGCCTGGCGGTTCTTACCGAAGTCGCGAACCAATTTTCCATTGGCTGACCCCGACGCGGTGATTTCCATTAAGATTGATTCTCTGCTTATTTAGGCAGGCGGTTCCTGATCAATGCTTGTGGAGACGTTTGCGTGGCTGTTGCTGGTATCAATGCGCGTGCGGGCCAGATACATCTGGACGAACGCGATATCCAGGAAACCTTCGTGCGGGCGTCCGGGCCCGGCGGGCAGAACGTCAACAAGGTGTCGACTGCAGTTCAGTTGCGGTTTGATCTGGCCAATGCGGTTTCAATTTCAGACGCGTTACGGGCCCGTGCCCTGGCCATGGGGGACGCCCGTCTGACCAAGGACGGGATATTCGTCATTCTGGCCCAGCGGTTTCGCACCCAGGAACGCAACCGTGCTGATGCTCGGGCGCGGCTGATTGAGTTTCTTGAACGTGCAGCGCATGTGGACAAGCCACGGCGCGCAACAAAGCCGACGCGTTCCAGCCAGACCCGCCGCTTGGATGCAAAAACCCGGCGCGGCAGCATAAAGAATCTTCGCCAAAATTCGGCGCGCGAGGATTAGGGACAATCATGTGGTTCAACATTGTCATGAACAATGGAACGGGTGGCCCGCCGGCGACCTATGTTAATGCCGCACCGCTGGCGCTGTATTTGCGCACCATGCTTTCTGCCTGCGGACACGACGTCACGATTGTTCCAACTCAGGCTCATGCCGGTGCGATCAATCTGTTTTTCGAAGGGTTCAACGATCCGCAGGAATTTCGTCAGCGCATGCAGACCTATCGTCGTGAACACGGCCTGCGCTTTGGCATAGTTGCAACGGAACTGATGATCGACAATACGATCCCTTATGCGCGTGATGGCATCACCTATCAACAGGATATCAGTGCTGCGGACAGGTCTGCATTTCTGGCTCACAGGGTGCACGCATTTGAATCCGTGATGGAAGAAGCGGATTTTGTTTGGTGCTGGCTGGAGCGCACCGCCCAATGGTATCAGGGGCGCAAGACACCGGTTTGGTTTCTGCCTGTCGGCTATGCTGGTGGGGCGCCGGGCCCCGACCTTCGCCGCTCGCCAAAGGATATTGAAGTTCTGCATTTCGGCAAACTGACGCCCCATCGTATCAGTCTGCTGGAAGGCATGCAGAATGCGGGCTTGGATGTAACTGCAATCGGGCCGGGTTCAAGCTGGGGCTGGGTGCCGGAATATATGATGCAGTCGCTGATTGATCGCAGCAAAATCGGGCTTAATCTGACCTTACATAGTTTTGCACCGGAAGACCGGATCGATCCACGCTTTGCCTCATGCATGCGCATGGTCGAATGGTTATCCCGAGATGTTCTGGTGTTGAGCGAAGAGATCCCGCTGGACAATCCCTATCACCGCTATATCGCCTCGGCCCCTGTTGATGATCTGGCCAATATGGCGCGGCATCTTTTGCAATCGGGATTATGGCGCACGCTGGGACCAGCCAATGGTGCGCGCTTTCGTGCCGAAATGGATGTCACCCGGATCTGCAAGCCCCTTGTTGATGCGACGTTGACACACATGGAATTGAGGAAATCATAATGTCCAGCGGTCCGCGCATTTCCGTCATAATGCCATGTCTGACAGAGGCACTGGCTGCGGCAGCAATTAATTCGATGCTTGTTCATTCTAGAAATGTAGATCTGGAACTCGTCATTATTTCGCCATTTGTAGTATTTGGGCAACGTATTATTCACGTACCGGAGGAAAAGCCACGTGGCGTGTGCTATGCCCATCAGCTCGGTTACGCCGCGTCAACTGGTGAAATCATTGTTGCCATGTCAGAGGATAATCTGATCCTGCCAGGCTGGCTCGATGATATTGCTGATTTGCTGTCAGCCTACGAGCAGAAATATTTTCCGTTTATTGGCGGGCTTCATCGCCCCGATGTGCCTTGGTTCGGCACAGTCTATGGACGCTATTATGCTTATTTCCCGGTTGCGACGCGCCGCAGTATCGAGGCATGTGGTGGTTGGTTAAGCGACGACTACAAGGGGCATTTTGGCGATGCTGATTTGAGTTTGCGGGCCTGGCTAGTGGGAGGTCATTGCGCACTCTTGCCCAATGACAGGCTTTATGGAAACAAGCTTGATACAAAGCACATAGTCTCAACTTTTAAGCAAGGATCGTTGGACCGCGACTTCCAGACTCTATTTGCAAAATACCACAGCCGCCTGGGAACTGAATTCACCACAGACAAGGACGATATAAGCATCAACATGAAGCTGGAATTTCTGGACAATTCCTCGTTTGACTTCCGGCGGCCATTGCGAACCTATCTGGCGGAGGGACACCGGGCGGCCGGGCGCAGACTCTACCAGCCCCAACCACCGCCGCCGGAATTCCATCCCTCCGATCCACCTTTTGTCATCTACTGGCCCTGAGCCGGCAACCGGCCCGATCCGGAAGGCTCTTTCCAAATTGGACACAAAGTGCTAGACATAGTCACAGGCTAAAGCCGTTCGAGGTTCAGAAGGAGCTCGTGTCATGTCCGTTAATTCCACTGCCAGCCAAATTCAGCAATCTTTTCAACCGGTTCTAAACCGGTCGCTGGATCGTGTTCAGCAGTTGAATCAGATCACGAACGATCAGGTTGCTAACAGTAACCGCAAGAACATCGAACAGGCGACCACATCGTCTTTTGTCGATTTGGGTGCCCAGATCGCTTTGACCAAGCCAGTCGGGATCGACGTTTCCGCCTGAGTTGGAGGCAACGGCCAACCCAGCTGGCGCGATTCATTTTCATAAATCCACGAAAATGTTGACGACAGGCGGTCCAGGGTTGAATGTAGGGTCTCTGTTGCCTGCATTTTCCAAACATTATTCCTGGATCAGGAACGGGGCGCCGATATGAACAAGGACGTTGAAATCAACGATCTGGCCAAGATGCTGATCGAGATTTTCGGGGTTTCCGCGCCGCGACATGCACAGCAATTGGCGATCAGTCTGAAGGTCGCCAATCGTGAGCGGGCGATCCGCTATGAATTAGCAGCTGAAATTGCCAAGCAGATGATAGGAGCGTCCTCTATGGCGCAGTCATCTGGTGCGGCGGAAAAAGGCTGATATTCCCATTTGGATTTATTTGCTGATTGGTCGTGTAAGGGTATTGGCTTGACCTATGAGCAAATCTGTTCTTCACGGCATTCCGCTGGCAACACCACCTGAAAAAAAACAGTCTGGTTCCCCGAAGCCAAAACCCGGTGCCGAGGCATTGGGTGGACTTTTGCTTATTGCTGCCACCATTCTGGCACTTGTGACCGCCAATTCGTCATTGGCAGAATTATATGATCACGCATTGCAGCAATATGCCGGTGTCTTTCTGGGCCCCTGGTCTTTTCGTCAATCCGTTCTGCACTGGATCAATGACGGGTTGATGGTGGTCTTTTTTCTGGGCGTTGGCCTTGAAATAAAACACGAGCTGCTGACCGGTCACTTGCGGACGCTATCAGCAGCCCTGTTGCCTATTGCTGGTGCCATCGGCGGTATGCTGGTCCCGGCTGCCATTTATGTTGCAATCAATTATACGAATGCCGATGCACTGGCCGGATGGGCGATACCCAGTGCCACCGATATCGGATTCGCGGTTGGTATTCTGGCGCTGATGGGCAATCGCGTGCCGCCGGGGTTAAAGGTATTTCTGATCGCGCTGGCGATTATTGATGATCTGGGTGCCATCGGCATCATAGCACTTTTTTACACTGATCATCTTTCATTAACGGCGCTTGGGATTTCGGCACTGATTATCGCCCTGCTGATTGCGTTGAACCGGTCCGGTGTGCGTCAGCTTGGCCCCTATATGATTCTGGGGCTGGCGCTTTGGGCGTGTGTTCTGGAATCCGGGGTGCATGCCACGCTGGCGGGTGTGGCCCTGGCATTTGTCATACCTTCGCGTCAGTCTGCACATGGTGGATCATTGCCATCAAAAATCGTGGAACATACCCTGAAACCCTGGATCACCTATCTGATCCTGCCAGCTTTTGCCTTTGCCAATGCGGGTCTGTCATTTCACGGGCTTGTCGTTCAGGATTTGCTGGCGCCGGTTCCGATGGGCGTCGCACTGGGGCTGGTTATGGGCAAGCCCGTTGGTGTGCTGTGTGGTGCTGGCCTGGCGGTTGCATTCGGTCTGGCACGCTGGCCGGATGGGGCTAGTCCGCTGGCGCTGCTTGGCATTGGTGCGCTTTGCGGGATCGGTTTTACCATGAGCCTGTTTATCGGCACGTTGGCCTTTGATCAGGCTGGCGATCTGGCTCACCTGCGGCTGGGCGTGTTGTGCGGATCGGCCCTTGCTGCGATGATCGGCACGCTGGCCCTTATAAAGGCAGGTCGCGTGCGGCTGCGCTAACCGGCTGCGTCCAGCCGCACCAGCGCATCAGCGATATCGCGTGAAAAATGAGCGCCCTTGTTCACCACCGCCACGCGCGGTGGCAGACCGGCCAGCGATTTATCCCCCAGTTGGAAACTGGTGATCACGGCAAGCGGCAGGCCTGCGGTTGACGGCATGGCGGCCAGCGCGATCAGCAGATCAATTCCCGACATGTCGCCCAGAACAACCGAGGTCACCACCAGATGCGGCCTGTCCTCGAACACGCATTGCAAGGCATCAATGCCATTGCGCGCCACGGTCGCCCGGTAACCGCAATTCAGCAATTC
>CAISDR010000303.1 GCA_903884125.1 uncultured bacterium | reverse complement strand
GCGCCGCCGCTGCAATTGCAGCCTTAACCCCCAGTCCGAAAACAACCAGCGCGCTTAATACTGCTTATCAGCTGCTGCAGATATTGGCGCTGAATATCGGGCAGGCCAAGAATGCCAAGGATCAGGCGGCATCGACTTAGCAGCCCGCTTCCTGTTCTTTGGCATCTAAGTAAAAGCCGCCCCGGTCAAATGGCCGGGGCGGCTTTTTTTGTGTTTGCGGGCTTGTCTTACCTGCCGCGTGACAGTTTTGCCTGGATCGGTTACATCCAAGGCCCATTGTCTTTGCCTGGGATTTTATTCATGAGCGTTTCGCAATCCACCCCTGCAGCATCTTCAGTGAGTTTTGAAGATATCTCGACCAAAATCGCCAATCATGCGCTGAACCAGCCGGACGCGCTGGCGGTGAGATGCGGGGATAAATCCCTTAGCTGGGCACAGTTTGACCAGCTTGTGTCCAAAGTGGCCCACGGGCTTAACGCGCTGGGGATCGGGCAAGGTGGGAAAGTTGCAGTCCTGGCCCGCCCTTCCATCGCTTATATGGGCGTATTTTTAGGCACGCTCAGGGCGGGTGCGTGCGTGGTCCCTCTATCCAACATGGCCTCTGGTGAAACTCTGGCGCGCATGATCACCGACAGCGATGCGCGGGTGCTTTTTATCGATTCAATGATGCGTGAATTGGTTGATCCGGTGCGCGCTGCGCTTTCAAATATTGATCCCCAGGGATGGATTGGTTTTGACTTTGCTGACAATGACTGGCGCAGCTTTGACACATGGCTGGCCACGGCCAGCGATCAGCCGTTTGTTGCCCGGATCGACGCATCTGACGATTTCAACATCATCTATTCCAGCGGCACGACCGGCGTCCCCAAGGGGATTGTGCATTCCCATGCCATGCGGATGGCAACTTGCGAAGGGCTGAAACCTTTGGGCTTTGGGCCGGGCTGTATCAGTCTGCTGTCAACGCCGCTATATTCCAACACCACCCTAGTGACCATGCTGCCGACTGTTGCCCATGGCGGTGCGTGTGTGCTGATGCCGAAATTCGATGTGGTTGGTTATCTGGAACTGGCCGCAATGGTCAAGGCAACCCACACCATGCTGGTGCCGGTTCAGTATGAACGCCTTTTGGCCCATCCGGCATTTGACCGAGCTGACCTGTCATCCTTCCAGATGAAGCTGTCTACATCGGCGCCGCTTCGGGCGGCAGTCAAACGTCAGATTCTCGATCGCTGGCCCGGTGGTCTGGTCGAGTTTTACGGACTGACCGAAGGGGGCGGGTCATGTTCGCTGGTGGCCCATGAGTTTCCAGAAAAGCTGCATACGGTCGGGCGGCCCGCGGCAGGGGCATCGGTCAAGATTATCGACGAAGA
Source organism: uncultured bacterium (assembly GCA_903884125.1). Classification (GTDB taxonomy): domain Bacteria; phylum Pseudomonadota; class Alphaproteobacteria; order CAISDR01; family CAISDR01; genus CAISDR01. The sequence goes on along the minus strand of CAISDR010000303.1, from coordinate 527 downwards.
TGGCAACGAATTACCAATCGGTGCGGTGGGTGAAATCGTCGGGCGTTCGGCAGTGATGATGACCGGTTATCACAAGCGCGAGGCTGATACCAAGGCCATGCATTGGGTGGATGATCAGGGCGCGCTTTATTATCGCACCGGCGATATGGGTCGGCTTGACGAAGACGGGTTCCTGACCCTGCTGGACCGCAAGAAAGACATGATCATTTCCGGTGGTTTCAACATCTACCCGGCTGATCTTGAGGCAACACTGGCGCGCCATCCTATGGTCAATGATGTGACGGTGATTGGCATACCGTCAAAGGAATGGGGTGAGACGCCGCTGGCACTGGTTGTACCGATGCCGAACGCAACCATCACGCCGGCAGAACTATTGGCGTTTGCCAATGAGCGTCTGGGCAAGACTCAGCGAATCAGCGCAGTTGAGTTCCGTCAGGAGCTGCCGCGCAGTACGATTGGAAAAGTGCTGAAAAAGGATTTGCGCGCGCCTTACTGGACCGAAGGTTCGCCCGCTGGCGGTGGCGTTT
>CAISDR010000302.1 GCA_903884125.1 uncultured bacterium | reverse complement strand
TCACCGTAGCAGAAGGCAAGAGAAACGTTAGGGATTCCGGAATAGCCATCCGTGCCGACGGCAAGGTGATTGGCAGGCCTCAGATGCTCGGGTTGAACGAGAACGAACTCATTCCAAAAAACCTCATTGGCAAGGTGTATGGGGCAATTACCAATCTGGGGGATGGCGCGGCGATCCAATTGATGCCTGATCGCCCTCAACCGGCGGTATCGATCAAGAAATCAGTCATGCCGGATCATATCGTGTGCCTCGAAGATGGCAAAAAGCTGAAAATGCTCAAGCGCCATCTGCGTACTTCTTACAATATGACCCCGGAACAATACCGCGAGCGCTGGGGTCTGCCATTGGATTATCCAATGGTTGCACCAAATTACGCCCGGCAGCGGCGTGATCTGGCCAGACGCATTGGCCTGGGGACGGGTCGTCGGGTCAAGTAGTCTTTTAGGGCAGAAAACATACGCCATTTTCCGCAAGTCGGTTTTACTTTAAAACTGGGCTTAATTTTCTTGCCAGTTGTTCCGGTGAATTCGAACAAGCCACCCATCCGCCCCTGCAGGCCGGACGCCGATAATACCCGCATCGAAGCCCGCCCGATTCTCTTTTAAATGTACGCCTCTGTCGCGCTGGCGCGAGCCATAGCTGATGCGATATACAAGGGCAGGCAGGTCGGAGCTTTTTGCTGATTCTCGGACCCTGGCCGGTACATTCAATATTTCTCAAGGTTTGCCATGCCTGACCGGGTGGAACTGAAATGCCTCGAAAAGGGGCTGCGTATGACTGAACAACGCCGTGTGATTGCACGCGTCCTGTCGGGTGCGCGTGATCATCCGGATGTGGAGGAACTGCATCGGCGCTCTGCCAGCATCGATCCGCGCATATCAATTGCCACGGTCTATCGGACCGTGCGGCTTTTCGAAGAGGCGGGCATACTTGAACGGCATGACTTCCGCGATGGCCGGTCCCGCTATGAGGAAAATCGCGACGGCCACCATGATCATCTGATTGATGTGCAATCCGGCCGTGTTATCGAGTTTCAAAATGACCAGATCGAGGCATTACAGCGCGAAGTCGCTCGCTTATTGGGATACAGACTGATCGACCATCGCCTGGAACTGTATGCTGTACCTATTGACACGGCCAAACCCGTAAAGAACTAAGACGTGAATAAACTACGCGCTGTTCTATTGCTTGCAGGCTTTGTGCTCAGCACCGCCGTGATTATCCCGGTGCAATATCTGGCAATACGCTCAAGCCGTGCAATGGCAAGGCGCGTTCCGCTTTATTATCTCCGGTGGTTGTGCGCCTGGCTGGGCATACGCATAAAAGTCAACGGCCAGCCTGCCCGGGCCAATGGCATGCTGTTTTTGGCAAATCACACGTCCTATTTTGACATTCTGGCTTTATCCACTGCAGCGGAAGTGTCCTTCATTGCCAAGAGCGAAGTTGCTGCCTGGCCATTTTTTGGCTTGCTGGCACAATTGCAACGAACAGTTTTTGTTGATCGCGAACGGCGCGCAAAAACGAAGGTCAGTCGGGATGAAATGGCCCAGCGTCTGACAGGTGGTGATAATCTTGTGCTGTTTCCCGAAGGCACAAGCAACGATGGCAACCGGGTTCTGTCGTTTAAAAGCGCGCTGATCGGCGTTGTCCAGGAAGCTGTGAAAGCCGAACTCAAATTTGAAGCAAAAAGCCGCCGGCATGTGGCCGCAGCATTTAGTGGGGGGGCCAACCCCACTGAATCTGCCCCCGGGACAAATTCCCCAATTACAATTCAGCCGGTTTCGATCATTTATCGGCGGGTGCATGGTGTGCCGATGGGACGTCAGTACCGACCGTTCTTTGCCTGGTACGGGGATATGGAACTGCTGCCCCATCTGTTTGAAGCGATCTGCCTTGGCCCCGTCGATGTGGAAATCACTTTCCATGACCAGATCCCGCCCGAGCACGCGATGGACCGCAAAGCTGTGGCGCAGCATTGCCAGCTGGTGATCGGGCAGGCCGTCGCCGGTGGGCTTTCAACGGCAGGGCTCCGCGGTCCCATGCCCGTTCTCGACCCGCTTGCATCCCCCATTCCCAGGCGCGCCAGACCTGTCAGCGTGGCCCCGGTAAGCGGAAAACGACCTGATTCCGGTGAAAATCCGGCTCCTGCCTTTTGACTACTTGGACACCAGGCCCGCCAATGGTAATTTGATGCGAGATGATCGCCGGTACGCGGGCCGAATCGTCATCAGATTGACATCTGTTCCGGGTTATCTGCCGATGGTCAGATGAATTTTTATGGTTTCGGGCCATTTGGCCGTTATTCCCAGGGCCACAAGGCTCGACAGTAGTATCAAGGACGACACGACGCCTTGTCCAAAAAGCTTTTCATCAAGACCTATGGCTGCCAGATGAATGTCTATGATTCCGCGCGCATGGCGGATGTTCTGGCACCTTTGGGCTATGAACCCACCGACCAGGTTGATCTGGCCGACATGGTCATTCTGAACACCTGCCATATTCGGGAACGCGCCTCGGAAAAGACGTTTCATGAATTAGGCCGCTTGAAGGCGTTAAAGGCAAAACGCAATATAACAATTGCGGTTGCAGGCTGTGTCGCCCAGGCCGAGGGGGCGGAAATCCAACGGCGCCAGCCGCTGGTTGATATTGTAGTCGGCCCACAGGCCTATCACCGCCTGCCCGAAATGGTTGCCAAAATCAGCCGCGCCAGAGGCCATGCGCTGGACACGGATTTTCCCGCTGATAGCAAATTTGATCACCTGCCCCAGACAGATACGCCGGTTGGTCCGACCGCATTTCTGACCGTACAGGAAGGCTGTGATAAATTCTGCACCTTCTGCGTTGTTCCCTATACACGCGGGGCGGAAATGTCGCGGCCGGTTGATGCCATTCTGGCCGAAGCCCGGCATCTGGCAGATTGCGGTGCGCGCGAGATCACACTTTTGGGCCAGAACGTCAACGCTTATCACGGACCTGATGCGGATGGGCAGTCGTTGGGTCTTGGGGATCTGATCCGCCGCTTAAGTGATATCGATGGGATCGAGCGGTTGCGATATACCACCAGTCATCCGCGCGATATGGCGGATGATCTGATCCTGGCGCATCGGGATTGTGAAAAGCTGATGCCGTTTCTGCACCTGCCGGTACAATCGGGTTCTGACCGAATTCTTGCAGCGATGAATCGCCAGCATGATGCCGCCAGCTATCTGAACCTTGTCGACCGCCTGCGTCAGGCGCGGCCAGACATAGCGCTGTCGTCTGATTTTATTGTGGGGTTTCCTGGTGAAACCGATGCTGATTTTCAGGCAACACTTGATCTGATCCGGCAAGTTGGTTATGCGCAGGCCTATTCATTTAAATATTCCCCGCGCCCCGGCACACCGGCAGAGCTGATGGCAGCACAGGTTCCCGAGCCAGTAAAAGAAGAACGTCTTGCCAAACTTCAGGCGCTGATTGTCTCACAGCAACTGGCGTTCAATCAGGCACAGATCGGCAAGGTATTTGGTGTGCTGTTTGATCGTCGCGGTCGGCGCGAGGGGCAATGGATTGGGCGTTCGCCCTATCTGCAATCCGTCCATGCCGCCATCAATGGCGAGCCGACCGGAAAAATCGCGAATGTAAAGATTCTGAACGCCGGACCGAATTCCCTGACCGGTGAAATCATCGACACGATGGAGCCCGCATGCGCAGCCTGATGTTCCCCGCGTGAGTCACGACGTATTAACCCCAAAGCCGCTGGCCGTCGAATTCGACGATAATCGGCTGTTTGTTCAATTGTGTGGCGATCATGACCGGCACCTGGCGCTGATTGAAAAAAAGATCGGTGTTGAAATGACCGCACGTGGCAATTGCATTGCCATTGCCGGGTCGGATAATGCCCAGGAACGGGCAGCCAATGTATTGAAAGAACTATATGGCCGATTGCGTCGCGGTCAGGATGTGACCAAGGGCGATGTGGAAGGTGCCATTCGTATCGCCGAAGCGGGTCCGATCAGTCATGGCGGACCCGATACAGATATCAAGATCAGAACCACCAAGCGCGTGCTGGTACCGCGATCGGTCAATCAGGCGCATTACATTCGCGCCCTGGCCGAAAATGAACTGGTATTCGGGCTTGGGCCAGCGGGAACGGGCAAAACCTATCTGGCTGCAGCGGTCGCGGTATCCATGTTGCTGGAGGGCAAGGTTGAACGCCTGATCCTGTCGCGACCTGCGGTCGAAGCGGGCGAACGGCTTGGCTTTCTGCCCGGCGATATGCGTGAAAAGATCGATCCTTACCTGCGCCCACTTTATGATGCACTTCATGACATGATGCCCGGTGAACAGGTCAAAAAGCGGCTTGAGACCGGCGAAATTGAAATTGCACCGCTGGCGTTCATGCGCGGACGCACATTGGCCAATTCCTATGTGATTTTGGACGAGGCGCAGAATACTACGCCGGTACAAATGAAAATGTTCTTGACCCGACTGGGCGAAAATTCGCGCATGGCGATAACCGGTGATGCCAGTCAGGTCGATCTGCCGCTGGGCGCACGTTCCGGGTTGGTCGATGCCATCGATATCCTGCAGGGGATTGACGGCATCTCCATGGTCTATTTCACTGATGTGGATGTGGTGCGCCATTCACTGGTCACCCGTATCGTGCGCGCCTATGACAATCACGAGCGTACTTTAATGGATAAGCCGCGACGACGCTGACCATGCCCCGATCACATTCTCGAACAGGCCCCCGACCCATTGCAGCCCCTGCACCCGACATCGATATTCTGGTGCGATCCAAGCTATGGCGCAGCGCGCTGCCGGATTTGCGCAAGCGGGTGCGGCGGGCGGCGATTGCCGCCCTAGTGGGTGCCAATGCAGCAAATCCGTCGACTTCACTGACATTGATGTTTGGTGATGATGCGGCTGTTCAGGTTCTGAACCTGGAATGGCGGGGTAAAGACAAGCCGACAAATGTTTTGTCATTTCCAGCCCCTGCCACCCAGCCGGGCATGGGAATGGTGCGTCCGTTGGGCGATGTTATTCTGGGTGCCGAGACAGTGATTGAGGAAGCGCTGGTTGCTGGCAAACCGCTGGGAGATCATGTGAGTCATCTGGTCGTTCACGGCGTTTTACATTTGCTGGGCTATGACCATGAACGTCTGAAAGATGCCCGGATCATGGAACCGCTTGAGACAAGCATTCTGGCCGGCCTGGGTGTGCCAGACCCATATGCTGAAAACATCCAACCTGAGAATGCCATAAAAAGGGTTGTGCAATGAGCGGGCCATCGGGGCGAAGTACCGAGGAAAAGGCGCGAACGCGGCTTTCGGCTCTCGGCGACTGGCTGCGCCATCTGATGGGCGCGCGTGTTGAAAGTTCGTTGCGCGAAACGCTTGAAGATGTCATCGAAGAACATGAAGAATCCACTGACGCGCTGGTGCCGGCCGAACGTGACATGCTGGTCAACGTGCTGTCGATCCACGACACGCGCGTTGCCGACGTGATGATTCCACGCGCTGATATTGTGGCCATAGATGTAGATACACCACTTACCGAACTGATCGAAAGCTTTCGCGATGATGCCCATTCGCGACTGCCGATCTATCGCGGCACGCTGGATGATCCTTTGGGCATGATCCATCTTAAGGATGTGATCCGCTGGATTGCCGAACAGGGGCTGGAAGGGGCTGCCGCTGCTGCCCCCGGATTTTCCCTTATGATGCTGAAGCGCGAGGTTTTGTTCGTACCTTCGTCCATGCCTGCACTGGACCTGTTGTTGAAAATGCGCATGACGCGGATCCACATGGCGCTGGTGGTTGATGAATATGGCGGCACAGACGGTCTGGTAACATTTGAAAATCTGGTCGAAGAAATTGTCGGGGACATCAAGGACGAACATGAAGATCCCGATGAATTAAACCTGATCGCCGCAGCGGATGGCACGTTCGAGGCCGACGCCCGCGTGACGATTGAGGATGCGGCGCGCACCCTTGGCCTGACACTTGATCTGGATGATGAAGAAAGTGTTGATACCCTGGGTGGTCTGGTGGTGGCGCTGGTTGGTCGTGTGCCACAGCCGGGCGAATTCCTCACGCATCCAGCGGGTCTCAGGATAGAAATTTTGGATGCAGACCCACGGCGGGTAAAGCGGCTCAGGCTTTATCCGCCTGCCCATCTTCTGGGTCTTGGCTAGGGCCAAGGTGCCAGCATGAAATCTTCGGTCAGCCGTAATGCATGGACCATGCTTCTGGCATGCTTTGGCGGGGCAATCCTGCCCTTTGGCTTTGCCCCCTATGATCAGGTCTGGGTTTTTTTTCTAAGCTGGCCGCTGCTGATCTGGCTTCTGGATCAGGCGCATCAGTCCAAAAACCGATGGCGGCACGCAGCATTCATTGGCTGGGCCTTTGGACTGGGGCAATTCGGTGCGGGATTATACTGGATTGGTGCCGCATTTTATGTCGAGGCCGAAACTTTTGCCGCCATCATGCCCATTGCAATTGGTGCACTGGCTGCGGGACTTGCCCTGTTCCCCATGCTCGCGGCGTTGGCTGCCATGGTCATGTGGACCACGGGGTGGCTGCGGGTGATCGCACTTGCACTTTGCTACACCGGGATTGAATGGCTGCGCGGACATATACTGACCGGCTTTCCGTGGAATATGCCCGGTCATGTCTTT
>CAISDR010000301.1 GCA_903884125.1 uncultured bacterium | reverse complement strand
TTATCACGGCACCCAGCAGATCAATCACGCCCACCCCCACCGGTGGAGCATTGTGGCGACCCTGAACTATCTGCCCCATGACGAAGAAGTCCGCATCGTTGCCGCCAAAATGCCAAGCCTGGACACCACCGAAGGCCGCAAGCGGATTGCCGCCATGGTGTCGGTCGCTGACATGACCCGCAACGCATTCATCAATGGTGACATTTCAACCGTGATGAGCCCGCGCACGGTCATCACCTGGGCAGAAAATACCGCGATCTTCAAGGATGCGGGCTTTGCCTTCCGGGTGACGTTCCTCAACAAATGCGACGAGCTGGAACGGCCAACCGTTGCTGAATTCTATCAGCGCTGCTTTGGCGAAGACCTGCCGCAATCGTCGGCTCATGTCACGATAGCCTAAGGGGCTTAGGCTATGGCCAAGCCGGAAAGCCCAACCGAACCGTTCAAGCGCGCGGTATCCCAGACCATGCGCGCCATGTCGGAATCAGGCGACCTGTCGGTCACCTTTGGCACTGAGACCGCAGGGCTGAGGGGGCTGCGCGCCAAACTGCCCTTGCCCAGCCGCAACTTGCCCAAGCGGGAAGTGGCCAGCATCCGCGGTCAGGCCGACAGCTTTGCCTTGCGCCTGCGCCATCATGATGAAAAGACCCATGGTCATCTGCTGCCCATGGGTTCGGCGGCGCGGGAAGTCTATGATGCTATGGAACAGGCCCGCATTGAATCCATCGGTGCCTGCGCCATGGAAGGTGTGGCGCGTAATCTGGCAACAGCCCTTGAAGACCGGTGTGCGGCGCGCGGCTATGGCCGTGTGACCGACCGGGCGGATGCGCCTTTGGCCGAAGCGGTTGCACTGATTGCACGTGAACGCCTGACCGGTCAGCCACCGCCAGAGTCAGCGGCCAAAATGGTGGACCTGTGGCGGCCTTGGGTCGAAGAAAAGGCTGGCCCGGAGCTGGCCCGCCTGGGCGATGTCCTGAAGGATCAGGGTGCCTTCGCACGCCTGACCCGGCGAATTATCACCGACCTTGATCTGGGCGAGGAACTGGGTGACGAACCCGATCAGGATCAGGCCGACGAAGATGAAGGGGCCGATGATCAAAGCCCGCCTGAATCTGATGATGGTGACGACGGCGACAGTGACGGTCAAAGCCCCGATATGTCGGATGCCCAGGACGGCGCCCCCGAAGACGGCGATGATCAGGCCGTCCAGATGGAAAGCGATCAGGATCAGGAATTGTCTGATGCTGAAGAATCCACAGAAGGCCACAAGCCGTGGCGACCGCCCACACCCGCCGGCGATGGCCGTATCGAGCCCAGTTACAAGGCTTTCATCACGCAGTTTGATGAAACAGTCGCAGCTGAAGATTTATGCGACACCGAGGAACTGGGACGTCTGCGCGCCTATCTGGATCAGCAGTTGCAGGCCATGCAGGGCGTGGTCGGTCGACTGGCCAATCGTCTGCAACGGCGATTGCTGGCCAAGCAGAACCGGTCATGGGAATTCGATCTGGAAGAAGGCCTGCTGGATGCAGCCCGCCTGCCCCGCGTGGTGACCGATCCGTTCCACCCCCTGTCATTCAAATTTGAACGCGACACCGATTTCCGCGATACGGTTGTCACCCTGTTGATCGACAATTCCGGTTCAATGCGTGGGCGCCCGATCACCGTTGCCGCCATGTGTGCGGATATTCTGGCACGTACCCTGGAACGCTGTTCGGTCAAGGTTGAAATCCTGGGCTTTACCACACGCGCCTGGAAGGGGGGCCAGTCGCGCGAACGCTGGCTGGCACAGGGCAAGCCCGCGAGTCCCGGACGCCTGAATGATCTGCGCCATATCATATACAAATCGGCGGATGCGCCCTGGCGGCGTGCCCGGCGCAATCTGGGCCTGATGATGCGCGAAGGTCTGCTGAAAGAGAATATTGATGGTGAGGCGTTGATGTGGGCGCATAACCGCCTGACGGCACGCGCCGAACAGCGCCGGATTCTGATGGTCATTTCCGATGGCGCACCGGTTGATGATTCCACCCTGTCGGTCAATGCCGGAAACTATCTTGAACGACACCTTCGCGAAGTGATCGAACTAATCGAGACCAGATCACCGGTGGAATTGATCGCCATCGGCATCGGCCATGATGTCACCCGCTATTACCGTCGCGCGGTCACGATTGTGGACGCCGAGCAATTGGGTGGGGCCATGACCGACAAGCTGGCCGAACTTTTTGATGAAGCACCCAAAGGCTCTGGCCGCAAAGGGCGAAAACGCTAAATCCGACAATCAGTCCCACCTGGGATCAACCGATATGCAATCCGTCATAGTCAATATTTTTGGTGCACCGGGCGCTGGCAAATCTTCGTTTGCCGCCCTTGTCTTTACCGAGATGAAGCGGTCGGGTGCCAATGTCGAACTGGTCACCGAAGTAGCCAAAGACCTTGTATATCGCCACGATTACCGGGGATTGAAAATGCAGTTTCCGGTCGCAGGCATTCAATATGAACGGGTGCAGCGGCTGGTCGGACAGGTTGAATTCATCATCACCGACAGCCCGGTCCTGCTTTCATCCATCTATGCCCCTGCCGAATACCCGCGCTGCTTTCATGAACTGATGAGCTGGGCGCACCAGTCAAACCCATCCGTCAATGTAATGTTGCCATTAGTAGCCGAACGATATCGCCCCGATGGCCGGATTCATAATCTGGAAGAGGCACAGGTCCTGGATCGAAAAATTGACGATGTGGTCAAGGCCAATTCCCCATCAGCATCCATTTGCGTAATCACCGCCCTGACCATGACAAGTGCGCGCAAGGTTATCCGCAAAGCCAACAGCGTCTTTTCTCATCTGAGCCAAAGCGAACAATTATGGCCAAGTCATTAAGGTTTCAATTCGGGCCACGATGATTTAGATTGCATTGACGCATTACCAGAGATTTCTCTTACCCTTCCCATCACAGAACAGATGGTTCCAAACTGATCGAGCCGACATACATGAAGGACAAAAGTCCAAGCGACCATGTGATCGCGCTGAAACAGAGATTTGCCAAGCACGTGAACTACGTAAAAAAGCTTGGCAATGGAGAGCGGCTGATTTTGAGCGACGAACGGTTCAACCGTCTGGTAGTACCGGATACCTTATTGGACAATGCCGTCATTTACCGCTGCGTTTTCGCGAATTCCAATTTTTCAGGCTCGCAGTTTCGCGGTGTCGAAATGGTCGAGACCGAATTCAATCGCTGCATCATGACCAATTGCGATTTTCGCGGCGCCGTGATGCGCGGGATCCGCATTGTCAAATCTGATATTTCAAAAGCCGGATTTCAAAATGTCCGGACGCAGAAGGCAATTTCAACTGAAGTAAGTCCGGCGCTGTCAAACGTCGATTTTTCAAATTCAGATTTCACCGGCGCAGACCTGTCAGGTGCCAGCATGAGCGGCGCGATTTTGCGTGGCGCAAATCTGACCGCGGTTAATCTGGCCGGTGCCAACCTGTCCCAGGTCGACCTGTCAGGCGCATGCATCAGGGACACGGATTTTTCTGATGTGAATATCGAAGGCGTAAAGCTGGAAGGTGCCATGTTTTCGCTGGATGATTCGAACAGGACAGCTTTTGGCGATCATCCGGATTTCCAGAAGTTTGAAGCCGATTCTGAATCCCTGCATCAGACCATCGAAGATCATGAAGCATGGGTCAATGCCGAAGGACGGGCTGGTATAAAGGCCAGTTTCCATGATCGTCCGGTGATGAATGTTGATCTTTCCGATCGTAATCTGGCCGGGGTCGATTTTTCCAAGGCGCGAATCGTTGGCTGCCGATTTGACCGCGCCATTCTGGTATCAGCGAATTTTTCCGGTGCCGAGATAAGCTTTACCAGCTTTGATGGGGCTGATGCGCGCGCATTGAATTTCTCAGGCGCTGAAATTTCAACCAGCAGCTTTCGGTCGGCGAATTTTGAGGGCCTGAAGGTTGCTGGATATAGCGCAAGGCTTATGCCGAATTTTGAAAATGCCCTGTTTCAACAGTGCGAATTTACGCACGCAAGCCTGCCTCCGTCAGCATTGGAACGTGCAAAATTCACAAGCTGCAAGATGCCGAAAGCTGGCAATTAAGGGGTTTGCTCGTTCAGTTTTTTGCAGGAAACCATTCGTCAATGTCTTCGGGGAAAATTGGTCTGGACCAGAAAAATCCCTGACCTTCCTCGATATTTAGCAATGCCAGTTCGCGCGCCTGCGCACGTGTTTCAACGCCCTCGGCAATCGTGCGCATCCCCAAAGCTTGTGACATGGTGCAGATAGCGGCGATAATTGATCTGTCGTCGGGATCAGAGGTCAGATCCTTGATGAAGGTGCGGTCGATTTTCAGCCGGTTGACCTTGAAATGTTTGAGATAGGATAGCGATGAATAACCGGTGCCAAAATCATCTATGGCGATATCAACACCCAGGGCCTTGATCGATGCCAATCGATGCAGATTATCTTCGGCAAAACGGATCAGGCTAGACTCGGTAATCTCGACCTCGATTTTGTTTGCGGGTGTATTTGTCCTGGCCAGCGCGGAACCGAGTGTGGATGCAATATCCGAACGTTCCAGCTGAACCGCGGAAATGTTGATTCCAACTTTGATCGGATCACGCCCTTGGCTCCGCCATTTCTCGATCTGGCGGCAGGCTTCCAGAATGACCCAGTCACCAATGGGCACGATCAGACCTGTTTCTTCTGCTATGGGTATGAACTCGGCTGGCGGCACCCATGATCCGTCGGGTAGCTGAAACCGCAATAACGCCTCAAATCCAACCAACCGTCCGTCGGACAAAGATACCTGTGGTTGCCATGCAAGCCGGAAAGCATCATTGCGCAGGCCTGCTTTCAGCGCATTTGTCATTTTTGCCCGGTGCTGGGCCGACTTCATGATTTCTGGCGTGAAGAACCGATAGGTATTGCGCCCACCTTCCTTGGCCAGATACATGGCCATGTCGGCATGCTTCAAAAGATCTATGACCGTATTGCCATCATTGGAACTGACCGCAATACCGATTGAAGCAGTCACTTCAAACTGCAGAGAATGAACCAGTATAGGTTTTGCCAATTGGGCCAGAATGGATTCTGCAACCACCGCGGCAATATCCGGATCCGTCAGATCCGACAGAATGACAATGAATTCATCGCCCCCCATGCGTCCGATCGTAGCGCCCTTTCTGATGGACTGGCGAAGCCGCAGGCCGATCTGAACCAGCAGATCATCGCCGACCGAATGTCCATGCAGGTCGTTGGCGCGTTTGAAATAATCAATATCAACAAAAAGCACAGCAACCAGCCGGTCAGTCCGGTCTTCGCGGGCCAGATCATTGGCAAGCCGGTCCAAAACCAGTCGCCGG
>CAISDR010000300.1 GCA_903884125.1 uncultured bacterium | reverse complement strand
GCTGTTTGGCGACATGATCAACTGCACGGGCATTTGCATTGAAAGAAAAAGAACTTCGGCTGGCCCTGGTCTGTTTTGGCGGCATCTCTCTTGCGATCTATATGCATGGGGTCACCAAAGAGATCCTGAAGCTGACGCGCGCGTCCAAGATGCTTTACAGCCTGCGCGACCGCGCCGGGCGGCAGGACGTCAGCTTTGATCAGCTGATTGACCGCGCCGACCCGGAATATGACAGCGACCGGATATATTTCGATCTGTTGAAACTGATCGGGCGTGATGTCGAACTGCGCGTTGTGGTCGATGTCATCGCCGGTGCATCAGCGGGTGGAATCAACGGCGTCATTCTGGCGCGCGCGCTGGCGCATAACCTGCCCGTCGGCGAGTTGCGTGACTTCTGGCTGAACGAAGCTGATGTCACAGGCCTTGTGGATGAAAGTGCGCGGGCCAAAACCTGGAGCAAGGTTTTCATCCGGCCGGTGATCTGGCTGGCCAGCCGGTTTTCGTTTTTCAAGCGGATACTGGACGCAGAGATGCGTTTCAAACTGTCGACCTTCATGCGGTCACGCTGGTTTAAACCACCCTTTGGCGGCCATCGCATGAGTCAGCTTTTACTGAGTGCCATGGAGGCAATGGCCAAGGGCGGCATGGATCACGGCTCGATCCTGCCGGTTGGTCATAAACTTGATCTGTTTGTCACCGTTACAGATTTTTTTGGCTATCAGCGCCCGATCACGATTCACGATCCGCCATTGATCCGCGAACGTGAACATCGCCACGTTCTGCGCTTTTCCTATCAGTCATTTCCCAATGGCGATGTGGTCACCGATTTTGACGCGGACGATGTCCCTGCGCTGGTCTTTGCAGCGCGCGCCACCAGTTCCTATCCCGGCGCGTTTCCCCCTGCAGAAATAAGCGAAATTGACGATGTACTGCATGCGCTGCACCGGTCGTGGCCCGAGCGCGCAAGATTTCTGTCGCGCAATTTTCTGCCCTATGCAGCGGCAGGTGCCAATCCGGTGCGCACCGCCTTTGTGGACGGCGCGGTGTTGAACAACAAACCGTTCAAGGAAGCGATCAGTGCCATTCAGGGACGCCCGGCCTATCGCGAGGTGGACCGGCGGCTGGTCTATATCGATCCCGATCCACGCCGCAAAAAGGTTCACAACTGGATCAAGGCACCGGGATTTTTCTCGACGCTCAAAGGCGCATTGTCGGATATTCCGCGAAATGAACCCATTGGTGACGAACTGGCGCAGGTGAACGATCATAACGAACGGGTCGCGCGCCAGAAAAAGATCATCGAATCTGCGCGCCCGACCATTACCCGGCTGGTGGCATCGGTGGAACCGCCCGATACGCGGGGACCATTGAGTGTGGCCGATATCGCCCAATGGCGCGAAGCGGCCAACAACGCCGTCAAGGTCAATGCGGGCTTTGCCTATGAAGGCTATGTGCGGTTGAAATTCATGGCAATCCAGACCTATGTGGCGGATCTGATGTCCACCCTTGGCGGTATTGCTCATGATTCGCCCCATGCCCGCTGGGTCAATCAGGTGGTGATCCACTGGTGTCAGGCTGAAGGCATGAATTTCGAGCAGGACGATGCGTTTGCCCAGGGGCTGCCACCTTGGGTTGGGTTTCTTTTATCCTTTGATGTGGATTTCAGACGGCGGCGATTACAGTTTCTGATCCGGGGGCAAAACCGTCTCTACGCGATTGCTGAATCCCAGGATGGTCAGCCAGCGCGCGTGGATTCCATGAAACGACGCTTCTATGAGAGGCTGGATGAACTGCGCCGCTGTGATCAGGGCGAACCATTTTCCGAGGAAACCCGCAGTCTGGCACGCAGATTACTGGGCAGTCCGATCGCCCCCATGGGTCAGGCCGAACTGGAACTGGCGGGTCAGATATTCGCTATCGAAAAGCAGGATGAGATTCGCGGTCTGATTACAGCGATGTCAGCGGAATTCAATCTGGATCAGCACACCAGACATCTGGACATGCTGATTGCGGATATGGACCCGGCCATCTGGCCACATCATCTGCGCTATGAAGTGATGGTCAATTATATCGGGTTTTCATTCTGGGACGTGCTGACCCTGTCGATCAGCAACTGGCGCGATCTGGCGGAATTTGATGAAATCAAGGTGGACCGCATTTCACCCGAAGACGTGCGCGCCTGTCGCAGCGGGGCGTCCGAAACCCTGCGGGGAAATCGGCTTGCCCATTTCGGCGCATTCTTCAGCCGGTCGCACCGGGAAAATGATTACCTGTGGGGCCGGATGCACGGCGCCGACCGGCTGATCGACATTGTATGTGATGCAGCGGGCGTTGATACGTCACGCATTGACATCCTGGCTTTCAAGGCCCGGACATTTTTAGCCATTGTGGATTCCGAAGAACCACACCTGCCCAATGTGCCGGACCTTTTCAAGTCAATCCGCGATGATATTCGCAGCTTGCGCAACGAAAGCTAGGGCGCAGTCTGACCGGCGTGAAACGTGGACCGGACAAATTGCGCGTCTTTGCAACAGGCTAGAGCAGCGCATCGCGCATGGATGCATCCATGTTCTGTTGTAGTTCGCGATCAAGGTCGGTGCCCAGATCACGGATGAAGGCATAATTGGCCTTGTCGCGTTCAATCGGGCTTAGCCCTTCGGCAAGCGTGCGTGATTTGGCAACCGTCACCGTGACCATGGCATCCGAGCCATTCTTGCGCGTATATTCCAGCGCAACCACAATCCGTGCTTTAAGATTTACCGCCTGCTGACGGGTCAGCGCGCCTTCGATCCCGCCTTTCAGCGGCAGGTCTTCGGCAACCACACTTGCATCCTTGATCACCAGCCGGAATTCACCACCCCGGCCGGATGCAACCATCCGGTCGCGAACCCAGGCTTTGACCAAAGCGGACGGGCTTTGGGAAAATTCATGTTCCACATTCGGCGCCCGCATAGGCGAGTGATAGGATTCCACAATTTCGATTCGCGGTGCATCAACCCGCATGGGCGCGCCATTGGCAAAACCGATGGCAGGAAGTACGACCGGTGCCGGGGTCTGGGCACAGGCAGTCAGAATTGCAGCGGCAAACAGGGCAGGAATGAATTTACGCATGGGGGGCATATCCTTCTTCCAAAATCGAACTTGCAACATCGAAGCCAAATCCTTGCCCGATGAAAGTGGCAAGATAATGGCACGGTTTGGGGATTTTGACGATCCATCGAAAGAATTTTTGATCTTTTGCTATCCGGTTGAAACACACGCCCACCAAGTGTTAATCAACAGTTTCAAATCTTGAACGTCACCTGTGAGCCACGGCCTGCCGACAGCGGTCTCCCAGTTCGCGGAAGGCCCTCGAATTTAGCGGCCGAATTGCTTGCGACCCGACCACCTGAAAAGCTGGGTTGAGCCAAAATCGAAAGTTCGAGATAGAGCAGTCGAACGATACAACCGCTTTCAAAGCTTACCGCCCGAAGAAACGCTTCTCCTAATGGTGTCGGCGAAAAATCGATGAATTTTGCTCAATGAGCATGCGCCCCACCTGCCCGGTCGCGTGGCGCAACGGGTTTCTCTATATGCGTCTCCAAAACACGAGCTTCTGCCAACCCATTGCAACCGCCTCAGGGTTCGGGGCAATCATCCATACTTACAACCCTATTGCGACCTTGAGATTTGGCCGCATAGAGCGCCTGATCTGCCCGAGATAAAACCTGAGCAAAATTTCCGCCTCGATTTGAGGTGGAAACACCTGCACTTAGGGTTAATTCAATGCAGCTTTTGTCATCAATTGTGATGACACTTTTTGCGACGGCTTCGCGAATTCGTTCGGCGCTTTTGATGGCGGACTGACTACTCGAATTGGGCAAAAATACTATGAACTCCTCGCCGCCCCATCTGGCAACAATATCCGAGTCCCGAAGTTGCATTTTAATCCGACTGGCCACTTCTTTCAGGACCAAGTCGCCAGCATCATGGCCAAATGTATCGTTGACGCGTTTGAAATGATCAATGTCGAAGATGATTAAACTATCTTCGTTCCCAAGCGTTGTAGCGCGTGTCGAGTATTGTCGAGTTACTTCAT
>CAISDR010000299.1 GCA_903884125.1 uncultured bacterium | reverse complement strand
CTGGTCTTCACCGATGATGATCGTGCCATGGGTCTGGCCGTCGATGAGATTGTCGACATTGTTGAAGACCGGCTCAAGGTTGAACTGGTTTCTGAACAACCTGGCGTTCTTGGTTCGGCAATTATCCGCAATCAGGCAACCGAAATAATCGATGTTGGTTATTATCTGGTTCAGGGCTTTGCAGACTGGTTCCAGCGTGCAAGTGCCACGGCATCAGGCGGTGGCCACAAGCGCAAGGTCCTTCTTGTGGATGACAGCCCGTTCTTCCTGAACATGATCGGGCCATTGTTGCAGGTATCGGGTTATGATGTGACCACAATGAATGATCCTGTCGCTGCATTGCGCCTGCGCGATGATGGCCGGATGTTTGATGCCATCGTATCCGACATCGAAATGCCGGGCATGAACGGGTTTGAACTGGCCGAGGCGATCCGAAAGGAAGGCGCTTGGCGCGACACGCCGATCATTGCGCTTTCGGCGCGGTCCACGCCGCAGGATTTTGAGCGCGGTCGTCAGGTCGGGTTTACTGACTATGTGGTCAAACTGGACCGGGACGCATTGCTGGCAACCCTGCACGAAACCTTTGAACATGCCGGAGAAGCCGCATGAGCTCGAATATGCTGACCACAAAAAGCGCAGACTTGCCGGCTGTGGCGACGAGCGAGGCTGATTTCGTAACCGTTGTAATCGCGAACCAGCACTTCGGTATCCCGGTATTGCAGGTACATGACGTGTTTGTGCCACATAACATAACAGCGGTCCCGCTGGCTCCGCGCGAAGTCGCAGGGGTTCTTAATCTGCGCGGTCGCATCGTAACTGCAATCGATGTCCGTCGCCGACTGGGACTTCCCCCCTATGAAGGCGAAAAGCCCCAGATGGCGGTTGTGGTCGAACATGCTGGCGAATCCTACAGCCTGATGATTGACTCGGTCGGCGAGGTTTTGTCACTGTCGCCCGAACAATATGAACGCAATCCCGCCAATCTGGATCCCCGCTGGCGCGAAGTGTCCGGCGGTATTTATCGGCTCAAGGGCCAGTTGCTTGTGGTGCTGGAAGTGAGCAAAGTGCTGGACTTTTCGCGCTATACCTCTGCTGCCTGAAAAATCTGTTCAAGGGTTGGGGATTGGCCAAAATGGGGATAGAGCGCGAGGTTGACTTAAAGGTTTGATTGGATACCCGAAAATGGGGTACTTCTGTCTTCCGCGCTTTGCAGAGGGTTGAGATGAAGTCATGCCTTGTCGTCGATGATTCAGGTGTAATTCGCAAGGTTGCCCGGCGAATCCTTGAAGAACTTAACTTTTCCGTCGAAGAAGCGGCTGATGGCCAGCAGGCGCTTGACCGCTGCCGGATTAAAAAGCCGGACGCGATCCTGCTGGACTGGAACATGCCAGTGGTCGATGGCCTTGAATTCCTGGTCGCGCTGCGAAAGGAACCGGATGGGCATGTGCCGATCGTCGTGTTTTGTTCAACGGAAAACGATCTCGACCATATCACCCGGGCCATTGCCGCAGGTGCCAACGAATATATTATGAAGCCCTTTGACCGCGAAATCATCGAAGCCAAATTCCGGGAAGTTGGGCTGATTGCGTGAGTGCTCCTGCCGGGTCAGATAACACGGGCCAAAAAGCGCGCAGCAGTTCCGACGCCCCTATCCGCGTTGCCATCGCCGATGATTCAGCCGTGGTGCGCGGCATTGTCACCCGCTGGCTTGAAGTCGATCCGGATATCAAGGTGGTAGCATCTTATTCCAATGGCGCGGTTGCAGTGCGGCAACTTCTTGATACCCAGCCTGATGTGCTGCTTCTGGATATCGAAATGCCTGAAATGGATGGCATGACGGCGCTGCCACTGCTGCTCAAGGCCCAACCCGACCTTAAGATCATCATGTCATCGACGCTTACCCGTCGAAATGCTGAAATCAGCCTTAGAGCGTTGTCGATGGGAGCGGTAGATTATATCGCCAAGCCGGAATCCCGCTACGCGGGTAGCGATGATTTCCGTAACGAGCTGATTGAAAAGGTCAAGGTTCACGCGACGATCCGCAAGTCGCGGTCAAGTTCGCCCCGACCGTCGCCGATTGCGGCACCTGTTCGTCCGGCAGTATCCACAGCGCCAGCCGTTACGCCAAGACCCCCGATCAGTCCACGACCCGCCACCCCCGGCAGTACGCCGGGACCGGTGACATCAGGTTCCATCTGGGGCAAACAGCAGGTGGTTCTGCGGCCGGCATCGCGCGCGCGACCGGCGATTCTGGCCATTGGCTCTTCAACCGGCGGCCCACAGGCGCTGTTCAAACTGCTGGGCGCGCTGTCGCCAGACCTGAATCTGCCCGTGGTTATCACCCAGCATATGCCTGCGACGTTCACCGCGATCCTGGCTGAGCATATCCAGAATGCCACCAAGCGTACCTGCAAGGAGGCTGTATCCGGCGAACCACTGGTCTCGGGCCAGATCTATGTGGCACCGGGTGATTTTCATATGACAATTATGGCCGAAGGTAGTGGTAAGGTTCTGCGCCTTAATCAGGATGCGCCTGAGAATTTCTGCAGGCCTGCGGTTGATCCGATGTTCCGTTCGGTCGCCAAGATCTACGGTGCTCAGGCACTGGCGCTGATCCTGACAGGTATGGGCAGCGATGGCCGCGAGGGGGCACGGATACTGGTGGATGCTGGCGGAACGCTAGTTTGCCAGGACGAGGCCAGCTCGGTGGTCTGGGGGATGCCGGGGGCTGCGGCAACAGCTGGCCTGGCATCATCGGTGGTTGGACTTGACCAGCTGCCCGCAGCCTTGTCCCGCCTGATCAAGGGCGGCATGTGACACCAGCTGAATTTGAGTTTCTGTCGGGTTTTATCCGGGCCCGATCAGGCATCAGCCTAGCGGATGACAAGATATATCTGTTCCAGAGCAGACTGGTGCCCGTTTTATCCCGGCATCAGTTTTCCGATATAGCCGCATTGGTCAGGTCGCTGAGGCTTTCGACCAGCGGTCCGCTGGCCGATGACGTGGTCGATGCCATGACCACCAATGAAACCCTGTTCTTTCGTGATCGACTGCCATTTGATCATTTTGCCAACCGGCTTTTACCAGGGCTGTTGGCGCGGCCTGGGCGGTCAGGTGCCATCCGGATCTGGTCTGCGGCGGCGTCAACCGGGCAGGAAGCTTATTCGCTGGCAATGCTGTGTGCCGAAGCGCGCGGCGCGCTGGGTGGCACACGGGTTGAGATTCTGGGAACCGATCTGTCGCCAGCGGCTTTGGCGCGGGCCGAATCCGGGCGTTATACCCAGTTCGAAGTACAGCGTGGGTTGCCCATTGGCATGCTGGCGAAATATTTCACCAAGGACGGCGACGACTGGGTGATTTCGCCGACCATTCGCGCGATGGTCAAATTCAGATCATTCAATCTGTTGGATTCGTTTAGTCCGCTTGGCAGGTTTGACCTGATATTCTGTCGGAATGTTCTGATCTATTTTGACATCGACGTAAAACGGATGATCTTTGCCAAGCTGGCTGAAGCACTGCCAGACGATGGCGCGCTGGTTTTGGGTTCGGCTGAAACTGTCATCGGCATAACAGACCAGTTCACTTTGCACCCGGAACTGCGCGGCATTTATATCAAGACCAGGGCCAGCCAGTCGGGCCGCCGATAGTTGTCAGGCGCGCGTGCCTGCGGCTTCCAGCACCTTTTCATCGGCATCGCGCAGCACATAGCCACGTCCCCACACGGTTTCGATGTAATTCTGACCGCCTGTCGCGTTAGAAAGCTTTTTACGAAGCTTGCAGATGAATACGTCAATGATTTTCAGTTCCGGTTCATCCATGCCGCCATAAAGGTGGTTCAGGAACATTTCCTTGGTCAGGGTCGTACCCTTGCGCAGGGCCAGTAATTCCAGCATGGCGTATTCCTTGCCGGTCAGATGCACGCGCTGGCCATCGGCCTCGACAGTCTTGGTATCCAGATTGACCACCATCCGGCCAACCTTGATCACGCTTTCAGCATGGCCCTTGGACCGGCGGACAATCGCATTGATGCGGGCGATCAGTTCGTCCTTGTGGAAAGGCTTGGTCATGTAATCGTCGGCCCCGAAGCCGAGGCCTTTGACTTTGGCTTCGGTATCGGCAAGGCCAGACAGAATAAGAATTGGCGTTGCAACCCGCGACAGACGCAGCTTCTTTAAAACGTCATAGCCGCTCATGTCCGGCAGGTTCAGATCCAGCAGGATGATGTCGTAATCATATAGCTTGCCGAGGTCCAATCCCTCCTCACCCAGATCCGTTGTATAGACGTTAAAGCTGGCCTGGGTCAGCATCAGATTGATGCTTTTGGCAACCGCTGAATCATCTTCGATCAATAGAACGCGCATGGGGAATACCCTTTAGAGCCGTCAGTCGGCCAGGATGTGTTCAGAATTGTTAATAGCAGATTCGTTAACAAAGGTTAAGCAGGATTGTTAACAGAGGCATTTTGGGCCGATTTCGACTAATGTGTTTAAACTGGCATTAATATTAATGACCTAGATTTCCCGTTTGGCCTCAAACCGGGGTCATTTGGGGCAAAATGCCCTGTTAATTTTGGAGCATTGCCATGAAGGGTCGCAAAATCCTGATCCGGCTCAATGAGCGCGATGTAGATGACAAACGGCGCAGGCTGGCAGAATTGGACCGCCTGCTGGACCAGATCAAGCTGCAGGCCCAGAATCTGGAAGTCGAACTGGTCAACGAACAGGCCAGGGCCAATGCCGATTACGAAGCGTCCATGACCTATGGTGCCTATGCTCAGGCCATCATCCAGCGGCGCGCCAAACTGGCAGCCTCCATTGCCGATCTGGAAGAAAAGGTCCTGGAAGCCCGCGATGATCTGGCTGAAAGCTTTCGCGAGCTGAAGAAATTTGAAATCGCCGAGGCGAATTTCCAGCGCAGGCGTGCGGCCGATGAACTGCGGGCTGAACAGGTCCAGATGGATGATGTCGCAGTCGAAGGATTCAGACGTAAAAATGCAGGCTGATGTCGAAATCCGCACCCTGACAGCACAAGAAATTGGCGCCCACTTAGATGCGCTGTCCAATGTCCTGATCGACTGTGTGGAAAGTGGGGCATCAGTCAGCTTTCTTCTGCCAATGACCCGAGACAAGGCCGACCAGTTCTGGAACCAGATACGCGATGGGGTCGAACGCGGGACCCATCACCTTCATGTGGCCGAGATCAGTAGCCTTGGCATTATCGGTACCGTGCTGCTAATTGCGGCTGCCGCCGAAAACCAGCCACACCGTGCCGATATTGCAAAAATGCTGGTACATCGACGTGCCCGCCGCCGTGGCGTGGGACAGGCGCTGATGGCAGCGGTTGAACAAACGGCGATGCGGGTGAATAAAAAAGTGCTGGTTTTGGATACGGTCACCGGCAGCGCCGGTGATCATCTTTATTTAAAAATAGGCTGGACGCGGGTTGGCGAAATTCCAGACTACGCGCTTTATCCCGATGGCTCGCTTTGTCCCACGAGTGTGTTTTACAAAGTGCTTTGAAGCCTTCCGGTCGGGCTTAACCGCCCGATGATGGCTAATTGTCAGAGGCCTCGGTTGCCTCAAACGGCTGGTTGAAGGGCGGCGGAATCGAAGATCACATATTCCTCAACCGCCATGCCATTGGCGAGACGAAAGCGATCTACCCCTACCCAGGTGCGCGGTGATCCATCGATCAGGGCAGAAGCTTTCCAGAAAATGTAAAGGCGGTCACCATCGCCCGCACAGTCAAGTGGTGTGACCTTCATTTCAACCATCGAGTCGAGCATTCCCTGCATCAGGTCGATATATTCAGCACCAGAAAACGTCCCGGCACCCGTGAAGTGGATTGTGGCATCCGGCGCTATCAATTCGGCCACGCGCGCGCCAGTGGGTGCCGCCCAAAAGGACTTAAATCGCTCGTAGAAATCAATGTGCGCGCGACTGAGGTATGTTGGCGATCTGTCGTTCATTTTTCCCTCTGTGACCAGGGTGAGGCGTCCGGTCCAAACACACGGGCCCTGTACGGATAAAAATATGTGCGTAGCGCACATAATGTCAAGTTGAAAAATGTGCGCCCCGCACATATGCTCAATGGCATGATTGACCGCACCGCAAATCTGCTCGGCGTTGTCGGCCTGATGGTCGCTGACCGTATTAAGGAGGCCGCGCACGAAATCCTCAGTCATGCGGGCGAGACACCGGCGGCCGTGGTGGTTATTGGTTACGGCCTTGGTCCATCGAACGACCAGTTGCGACGCATTCTTGGTCTTTCGCACCCTGGTGCCGTGCGCCTGGTGGATCGGCTGGTTGCAGATGGTCTGGTTGAACGTCGCAATGGTCAGGACAGGCGGGCAATTGCGCTTTACCTGACCAAGCAGGGCGAAATCCTACGCGAGGAACTGCTCAGGGGACGCCTTGCCGCCATTCGCCCGATATTGGCACCGCTGGCCAAGGCCGAGCAGGAGGCTCTGGCCGCACTTTTGCATAAGATGCTTTCTTCCATAGAGACGACTGACATCGAACGCTGCAACCTCTGCCGTCTATGCGATGACCGCGTCTGTCGCGATTGCCCGATACCGGCCGATTTTCGCGGCAAAAGCATTTCAACGTGAGAGGTATTACCGGTGGTGTCCAGTAGCTACAAAGGTAAAATCTTTGGTGGTCAGCATTTTCCAAGCCAGACATTCAAGTGCTGCAACCGGGACCGGTGACGGCCATCGAAATTCTTGCTTAGGGAAAATGTTGGTAGAGTGAAACACCAGCTGACCGTTGTGCCTGCAACCAGTATCGCACGTCCAAATTTTCCCGTGCAGCAATATTGATTTCCTTGTCGAGCTTCGATTGTTGTCTCTATGAAAACTTTTGTAACCGGGTAACCTGGTCTCACGAAAGCGGGCCGTTCACATGAACCCTTTGGTCTCGAAAGTGCATGAAAAGGAAAAGCGGTGGCGTGCGGAATACGCTGCCCTGCGCCAGATCTGTCTTGCTGCTGGTTTAAACGAGGAACTGAAATGGGGTCAGGCCTGCTATGATCTTGATGGCGGCAAAATTGTCCTGATCCATGGATTCAAAAATTATTGCGCGCTGCTGTTCATGAAAGGCGCATTGCTTCCCGACCCCGAGATCGTCCTTGTTCAGCAGACCAGCAACGTCCAAGCCGCGCGGCAGATTCGGTTCGGGTCGATGGCCGAGATCGAAAAGCAGGCCAAAGTTATCAGCGACTATATTTGGGCAGCAATTGAGATCGAGAAATCTGGCGCGAAAGTCGAGATGAAAAGTATCGCACAGTTCGAAGTAGCCGAGGAGTTCCAGATATGCCTGGACAAGGACCGCGATCTGTCAAAAGCCTTTCATGCGTTGACGCCAGGCAGACAGAAGGCCTATTTGCTCCATTTTTCCGGCGCGAAACAATCTGCAACACGTGCTGCGCGGGTTGAAAGACATTGTCCGCGTATTCTGCTGGGGCTGGGGCTGGATGATTGATCCCTTGAAACCACTAAAACAGGATGCTGACTGATCCATGTCCATGTTTCGGCATGTGCGCTATCTGCTGAAATTCCTGCATACTTTCGGTGCGATCGGTATGATGGGTGCAATTGCAGCCCTTCTTGTGCTCTTACGGTTTGATGCCGCACCACGTTCGGCTGGCGCGTATTCGGTGATTTGCGCCGCTATGGCCGATATTGCCAATCTTGTGCTTTATCCATCAATGGTCGCAACGCTGATTGCTGGCCTTCTGGCGATTGCCTTCAATCGCGCCTTTCACAATGCGGGATGGGCATGGGTAAAACTTGCCTCGGGCATACTGGTTTTTGAAGGAAGCCTCATCTCGATAATCGGACCAATACAGCAGGAAGCCATTCTTGCTGCTGATGCCTTGTCCGGCCCATTGGATTTGCCTGCGATCGTCGCATATGCAGTCAGCCTGGAGAAATCTCTGTGGGTCATGCTGGCGGTTTCCACGGCTAATGTTGTGCTGGGCATCTGGCGCCCGCGCCTGACCAGTATACCCGATTGACCAATGGTCTGGCGTTTTGTATCGAACCAATAGGTTAATTAACCGATAGGTATAATGTGCAAGACTCCCTCAGTCAGACATTTGCAGCTCTGGCGGACCCGACGCGCCGTGCCATGTTGGCGCAATTGACGTTGGGGGATGCAAATATTTCCGAGCTTGCACAGCCATTTTTGGACCGGATGAGCCTGCCGGCGATCACCAAGCATGTGAAGGTTCTGGAAAAAGCAGGTCTTGTCGTCAAAAGCCGCGATGCCCAATGGCGGTCGTGCACATTAAACGCCGAAGCGTTGAGAGCTGTTGCAGACTGGATGGAGCAATATCGAAGTTTTTGGGAAGCACGCTTTGATCGGCTGGACGCCTATCTGAAAACCCTCCCAAAAAAGCAGAAATCAGAGGGAGCGAAAAATGGTCGTCAGCGCAAAGCCAAATAAAATCAGGCTTATTCGTGTTTTTGATGTACCCGTTAAAGCGGTTTGGGCAGCCTGGACCGAGTCAGATCAGGTCGCGCGATGGTGGGGACCCCGCGGCTTTAGTCTGACAACCCACAGCAAGGATCTGCGGCCCGGTGGTCATCGGCACTAAACCATGCACGGGCCGGATGGCATCGACTGCCCAAACAAAACTTTCTACCATCAGGTCGATACTTTCCAAAAACTCGATTACGACCATGGTGGTTGCCACGCCCGAGGCTGCGACAGAGATCCGCGCTCATATTAGGAAGGCAGGCGGGGAATCAACCTGGGATCGTCTTGGCGAATATCTGGATAAGCAGAAATCGGGTAAAGAAAAGTTTTTCATCACACGCAGTTTTGCGGCACCGATCGATGTTCTGTTCGATATGAAGGTAAATCCGCGGCATTTTCCACGGTGGTTGCCGCCGCAAGGATTTTCCATGGAATTCATGCGCGTTGAGGTGGCGGTTGGAAAGACATCCATTTATGCAATGACAGGCGAGAATGACGCGAAGATTTTTGGACGCGTGCGGTATCTGAAAATCGAAAGGCCGTTCAGCCTGAGCTATGAGCAGCAATTCTGTGACGAAAATGAAAACATTTCCCGCCATCCGTTTGCACTGATTTGGCCAGAGACCATGCTCACGACAGTAAGCCTTACTGCCGAGGGGCCGGATCAGACACGGATCGAAATCACCTGGGAGCCAGCCGGTACATTCAGGCCAGAGGAGATCGATGTTTTCACAACGGCCAAACCCGGCATGGCGCTGGGCTGGACCGGATCATTTGCAAAGCTGGAAGATTATATCGCCAGGCTGGGGAAAACTGATTCAGTCTGATTTGCCAAGCCAGTCCTTCAAGCCCACCACGGGTACCCGTGGCAGGCCATCGGGATTTTGCACGGGGAACGGATTAGTGATGTGGAACACCAGTTTGCCTTTGAATCCGCCAGCCAGCATAGCAGCAGAAAATTTTTCCCGCGCCCCGGTTTTGATCTCTTCATCAAACCCAAGAGTTGATCGCAGCGTCAGGTCAAAGCGCCGTTCCGCGCTGGATACAAATCCGTCGATCTGTATCGGTCCCAAATGGGCAAATTCAATTGCCACCAGAAAGCGCGTTCCAGGATCAGACCGGTTAGCATCATGTTCTGGCGGTCGGCCGATCATCAATGGCACCTGCTGCAAATGCTGGCCCTCCAGAATCCAGCCAAACCGAGCGTATGTTACCAAAAGGGTGGTTTATCAAAAAATGCACGCCGCGGTAGCCTGAGGTAGGCGCAAATGGCCGAGGTTGCTCACACTGTAAGGCGCGTAGGTAAACGAATAATAGTTTTTGATAAGATCACCGGTACTACCGCTGCTCAATTTTACTAAAGAATGTGCTGGCTTTGATTAGCTATTTTCCAAGCTGTTGCCTTTTTCCTGACGATGAGAGTTTTACACTGCGGCAGAGGCCAGGTTATGAGGTCAGGAAATTTAATCGGGATTAGACCTTTGCAGAAGCAGGAATCGAGCTGAGTTTTGCGCGAGGATTATTGAATTTGTATTTGTCCGCGTAATCAAAATAGGTCAGTCGCCCTCGGAAAAAAGATTGATGATTGTTAAAAACACACAGATGAACATGTCGCGCCGCAGCAATCTGGCAGGCAGAAGCTTCGAATTTCATATAGCGAGGTGGCACTTTCTCAGTTGGTATATAAATGGTTCAATCCTAATTTATTCGGCTTTAGCCCTTCAACAGATGAATATGGGCTTCCCACGAGAGACCCTAATGTTAAGGGCGACTTTAAATCACACTAAGCCAGCTACAAGGGGCGTTGATTGTTGGAGGCGTCCACCTGTTCAAGCTAATGGACTGAATTTTCTTCATGGTAGTTCTTTCCCCGCACGCATGACCTGATAGAGAAAATGTTAGGTCAACTACGGCCGACGCCTTTCGCAGGAATGCCAGTTGCAAAAACGCAGAAATCCCCTATTTTTTAATTGCATTTATAGCCATAGAAGAAGCAGCAACTTTAATGCTAGACGACAACAGCCCCTACTCAAAATTGCCTGCAACTGCGCGTTGGCGTGATGCGGTGAGCGATGTGCCTCGGCACAGAATTGACCCTCACGTAGGGATGAGCTTGTCGATTTCGCCAGGTACCGCGATCGCCTCCGCGGGAAGCTGCTTCGCTATTAGGATCGCCCAGGCGCTACAATCTGCTGGGTATAATTACATGGTCGTTGAAGCAGGCCTTCCGTGGGCGGGAGTCGAGGCGAACAGAGCCGGCGGCTATGGCGTCGTATCCGCCCGCTTTGGCAATATCTATACTACGCGCCAGCTAGTACAATTGTTCGACCGGGCTTTTGGCGCAAGTGAGTTGATTGAAGAGGTCTGGACCACAAAAGACGGCAGGTTTGTCGATCCGTTTCGCCCCCGCGCCCAACCCGGTGGTTTTGAGTCTGAACAGGAATGCCTCATTGACGGGAAACTTCACTTAGAGGCCGTGAGACAGATGTTTTTGAACCTCGATGTCTTTGTATTCACTTTGGGACTGACAGAGTCTTGGGTGCGTGTTGCAGACGGAGCGGCCTTGCCAATCTGCCCCGGAAGCGGGGCCGGGGGT
>CAISDR010000298.1 GCA_903884125.1 uncultured bacterium | reverse complement strand
ATGTAAGCAACGCCTGGTTCATAAAATAAACGCGGCTAATCGGTTGACCCGATTCGCCGCGTTTGCATTGGAACTACCGCTAATTGTGACGTCTACAGGAATTCTTTTTTCAGGTCCACCGTAGAGCGTACGCCGAGATGATCGAAGTTGTGTTCGAGCCACTCGGATGCCAGTGCACGGCCGCGGTCGCGCAAGGTAGTTAGGAATTTCCACTCGCTGTTCATCTTGCTGGCGGACGAGAGGTCGCTCATCGCGTTATCCGCGCGCACCGAGTGAATCAGCACGTATTTCAATTTGTCGCGATGCTCGTCCTTGATCCAGCCGTCGTCGAGCAATTTCTGCACAAAGTAGACCGAGCGCAGTTCCTTGATGAGCGAGGAATTAAAGGTGATTTCGTTGAGACGGTTGGTGATATCCGCCGACGTCGTGGGCAGACCCGGCCGTTCGATCGGATTGATGTGAAGTATCACCACGTCGCGCGATTCGGTGTAATAGAAGAGCGGGTAGAGGACCGGGTTGCCCATGTAGCCGCCGTCCCAGTAGTGCTCACCCTTGATTTCGACCGCCTGGAAAACCTGCGGCAGACACGCCGAAGCCAGCACCACGTCAGCGGTGACTTCCTGGGTGTTAAATATTTTCACCTTGCCGGTGCGTACATTGGTCGCGCAGATAAACAGCTTGGTGGCGCTCTCGCTGTTCTCGAGTTCCTCGAAATCGACCTGCTGTTCCAGCACCTCGCGCAGGGGATTGTAATTCATCGGATTCATTTGATACGGCGAAACGACGCTCATCATCGATTTCATGAGGTCCTGCAGCGGGTTTTCTTTTTTCGCCCCACCCGTGTCCCATGGCATTTTCGGCATGGCAAAGCGCTGTCCGGCATCTGAAATCGCCTTCCAGAAATTGTGCAATGCTTCGCGTGCGCCGTCATTGCCCTTGAGTTTGCCGTAGGCGTAGACCACCGCGTTCATGGAGCCCGCGCTGGTTCCCGAGACTCCTTCTATTTCGATGCGGCCGTCTTCGAGGAATTTGTCCATGACGCCCCAGCCAAAGGCTCCATGGGAACCCCCGCCCTGCAGGGCAAGGTTGATTTTCTTTTTTTGCGTGCCCTTGGAAGCTTCAGCCGCGGACGCCCCCGGTATCTTGGTTTTTGCCGTCATGGTTGAGCCTTTCGCGCCTATACGGCGCCGATTATATTATTGAAGTTTGGTGCGTCCAATATCGCACCAAAATTGCGCAGCCGCACCTGAATTGGACAACGAATGCAACGCGGGGCGTGGCAATCGTTGGTGCGGCAGTTAAAGTATCGCAGCAGGGCGTGTTTAGTGCGCCGTCCAGCCGCCCTCGACCATGATGTTCGTGCCCGTAATCGATGCCGCCGCGTCGGAGCACAAAAATATGGACGTGCCTGCGATTTGCTCGGTCGTTACGAACTGTTTGGTCGGTTGCGCGGCAAGCAGCACGTCGCGCTTGACCTGCTCCTCGGTGATTCCGCGCGCCTTGGCGGTATCGGGAATCTGTTTTTCGACCAGCGGCGTCAACACGTAACCGGGGCAGATCGCGTTAACCGTGATGCCTTTTTCCGCCACTTCAAGCGCGATTGTTTTGGTGAATCCCATAATGCCGTGTTTGGCCGCGACATAGGCGGATTTAAAAGGAGATGCGACCATTGCATGCGCCGAGGCGATATTGATGATGCGGCCCCAGCCTTTGGATTTCATGTAAGGCACAGCCACGCGCGTGGTGTGAAATGCCGAGGAAAGATTGATCGCGATGATCGCATCCCATTTGGCCAGCGGGAATTCTTCCACCGGTGCGACATGCTGGATGCCCGCATTATTGATCAGGATGTCGACGCCGCCCATTTCGGATAGCGCCCTGCGCATCATGGCTTCGATCTGGTCGGGTTTGCTCATGTCCGCGCCGTCGTACAAAACCTTGACGCCGAACTTGGAGGCAAGACCTGCCCGTAATTTTTCGATTTCTGCCGCGTCGCCGAACCCGTTAAGGACCAGGTTGATGCCTTCTTTTGCAAAACCTTCCGCAATGCCCAAGCCGATACCGCTGGTGGAGCCCGTTATTACTGCGTTTTTACCCTTTAGCACGTCTATCTCTCCCTGTTAGTATTTTAAAATTCACCACCAACCGACCTGCATCGCAGATGCCGGCCGGCATCCCCGACTGCACCACGGCCGCGATTGCGTGCGCAATTACCACATCGT
>CAISDR010000297.1 GCA_903884125.1 uncultured bacterium | reverse complement strand
TGGCACCACACCACCTGCGCCTCGGGATACTTCGCCAATTCCCGCGGCAGCGACACCACCGGGAACGGATACAACTGCTCCACCCGCACGATCGCCACATTGGTGATCCCGCGCACCCGCCGCTCCGCCAGCAGATCGTAATAGACCTTGCCCGTGCACAGCACGACCCGTTTGATTTTATCATCCGGCTTGAGGGTTACCGAATAACCCGGGTGACGTTCCGCATCATCCCATAACACGCGATGGAAGGATGAATTCGGACCCAATTCATCCAGATCAGAAATGCAACGTTTATGGCGCAGCAATGACTTGGGCGTCATCAGGATCAGCGGCTTGCGGAATTCGCGGTGAATCTGACGCCGCAGGATGTGGAAATAATTGGCCGGTGTTGAACAATTCGCCACCTGCATATTGTCTTCGGCGCAAAGCTGCAAATAGCGTTCAAGCCGCGCGGACGAATGTTCCGGTCCCTGACCTTCATACCCATGGGGCAGCAACATCACCAGCCCCGACATGCGAAGCCATTTGCGCTCGGATGACGAAATAAACTGGTCGACAATCATCTGCGCGCCATTGGCGAAATCGCCGAACTGCGCTTCCCACAACACAAGCGTATTAGGTTCGGCAAGTGAATAGCCATATTCAAAGCCCAGCACTGCTTCTTCGGACAGCATGCTGTCAATGACTTCCCAAGTCGCCTGACCGGGACGCAGGTTGGCCAGAGGCGAATAACGCTCTTCGGTTTCCTGATCGATAAAGGCCGAATGGCGTTGCACGAATGTGCCGCGGGTTGAATCCTGACCCGACAGACGCACGGCATAGCCTTCATCCATCAGGGTTCCAAAGGCCAGCGCCTCTGCGGTTGCCCAATCGATGCCCTTGCCGGTTTCCAGTGCCTTGGCGCGCGCGTCGACAAAGCGGCGTACGGTTTTATGCATGTTCCAGTTTGGTGGAATATCGACCAGACGCGCACCGATCCGATTTAATGTATCGGCATCAACCGCCGTTTTGCCGCGACGATCTTCACCTTTGGCCGGGGCAAGACCCGCCCATTTACCTTCAAGCCAGTCAGCCTTGTTCGCCTTGAAGCCTTCGGCAGCATCCACTTCGCGGTCAAGGCGGGCGCGGAACTCAGCCTTCCAGGCGTCCACTTCGGCCGCGCTGACCAGACCTTCGGCAACCAGACGGTCGGCATAGATTGACAAGGTTGATGTTTGACGACTGATATGGCGATACATCAGCGGCTGTGTCATTGCGGGGTCGTCGGTTTCATTATGGCCGAAACGGCGATAACAGAACATATCGATCACGACGTCCTTGCGGAATTTCTGGCGAAACTCGGTGGCGATCTTGGCCACATGCACCACAGCTTCGGGATCATCGCCATTCACATGGAAAATGGGTGCTTCCACCATTTTGGCGACATCAGATGGATAGGGCGAGGAGCGCGAATAATGCGGCGCGGTCGTAAACCCGATCTGATTATTGACGATCACATGAATGGTGCCACCGGTGCGGTGCCCCTTCAGGCCCGACATGCCGAAACATTCCGCGACCATGCCCTGACCAGCAAATGCCGCGTCACCATGCATGAGCAAGGGTACGACCTGTGTGCGATCGGTATCATTGCGCTGCACCTGCTTGGCGCGCACTTTGCCGATCACCACCGGGTTCACCGCTTCAAGATGTGACGGATTGGCCGTCAGCGACAGATGCACCACGTTGCCATCAAATTCGCGGTCGGATGATGTGCCCAGATGGTATTTGACGTCCCCCGATCCTTCGACATCATCAGGCGTGACCGATCCGCCTTTGAATTCGGTAAATAGCTGGTGATAGGGCTTGTCCATCACGGTTGCCAGCACGTTCAGACGGCCACGGTGCGGCATGCCCAGAACGATTTCCTTGACCCCCAGATTACCACCGCGCTTGATAATCTGTTCCAGCGCGGGGATCAGTGATTCACCACCATCCAGCCCAAAGCGCTTGGTGCCAGTGAATTTGATCTGGCAGTATTTTTCGAAACCTTCGGCCTCGATCAGTTTTTTCAGGATCGCCTTCTTGCCTTCGCGTGTGAAGGTGACTTCCTTGCCCCGTCCTTCGATGCGCTGCTGTATCCAGGATTTTTCTTCCGGATCAGAAATATGCATGAATTCAACGCCGATGGTCCCGCAATAGGTCCGCAGCAGAATTTCAAGAATTTCGCGTAACGTGGCACGTTCAAGACCCAGCACATTGTCGATGAAAATCGGGCGGTCCATGTCCTGCGGGCCGAAGCCATAGCTTGATGGTTCCAGTTCGGGATGCGCACCAATTGGTGTCAGACCAAGCGGATCAAGCGTTGCCTTAAGGTGACCGCGCATACGATAGGCGCGGATAAGCATGATTGCCCGGATTGAATCCAGCGTTGCCGCACGAACGGCTTCTTCGGACAGCCCCGAAGGCGGCGATGATACCTTGTCGCCAACTTTTGGCGCTGGCTTTGTCGCAGGCCAGTTGCCATCCAGCGCCGACACCAGTTCACCATTGGCCGCAACCGGCCAATCCTTGCGTGCCCAGGACGGCTTCACCGCTGCCAGTTCATTGGGGAGACCCTCGAATAGGGCAGCCCAGCTGGGATCAACACTGTCCGGTGCACGCTGATACTGGGCCTGAACCTGTTCGATAAACGATGCGTTACCGCCGTTCAATGCCGATAAAAGGGCAGCGATGGATTGGTCCGACATAGCATTCCCCCAAAAACCTTATTGGGGCCACCCCGCCAGTCATCAAAAGACTTTCAGGATGACATCCAAAGGGGCTGACGACAGGCGTCAGCCCTTCATCACTTCCAGCATGGTCGTGCCCAAAGCCGCTGGCGACGGGCTGACCCGGATACCGGCACGCTTCATGGCTTCGATCTTGTCACCGGCACCACCTTGCCCACCGGCAATGATCGCACCTGCATGACCCATACGACGACCCGGCGGTGCCGTGACACCGGCGATGAAACCAACCATCGGCTTTTTCACCTTCGAGGTCCGGACCAGTTCCGCCGCTTCTTCTTCGGCGGAACCACCGATTTCGCCAATCATGATGATGCCCTGGGTTTCTTCGTCAGCCAGAAACATTTCCAGGCAATCGATGAAATTGGTGCCATTGACCGGATCACCGCCGATACCGATACACGTGGTCTGGCCAAGGCCCGCCGCTGTGGTCTGATGCACGGCTTCATAGGTCAGCGTACCGGAACGTGAAACAATGCCGATCTTGCCGCGCATGTGAATGTGACCGGGCATGATGCCGATCTTGCATTCACCAGGCGTGATGACACCCGGACAGTTCGGCCCGATCAGACGGGTCTTTGATCCGCACAAGGCGCGTTTGACCTTGACCATGTCTAAAACCGGAATGCCTTCGGTGATGCACACGGCCAGTTCAATGCCCGCATCAATTGCTTCATGAATGGCATCCGCCGCAAAAGGCGGTGGCACATAAATGACCGACGCCGTAGCCCCGGTACGGGCTACCGCTTCATGCACAGTGTCAAAGACCGGCAGACCCAGGTGGGTCGTGCCACCTTTGCCCGGCGTACAACCGCCGACCATTTTGGTGCCATAGGCAATGGCCTGTTCCGAATGGAACGTGCCTTGTGCGCCGGTAAAGCCCTGACAGATTACTTTGGTGTTTTTATTGACGAGAACGGCCATGGTCAGTTCGCCCCCTTCTTCGCCTTGACCGCTGCAACGATCTTTTCCGCTGCATCAGCCAGATTATCGGCCGAGGTCACTGCCAGGCCGGATTCGGCCAGGATTTTTTTGCCTAATTCAACGTTTGTGCCTTCCAGACGCACCACCAGGGGCACGGACAGGGACACTTCCTTGGCCGCAGCAATAACGCCTTCTGCGATGATATCGC
>CAISDR010000296.1 GCA_903884125.1 uncultured bacterium | reverse complement strand
TCCCCATTTCAATGATATTGGCAATCGAATATTTTAAGAGCCTAATATTTTTTCAGCTGCGTGGTGCAATTTATTCAATTTTTGTTTTCTTTGTCGCATTTGCGAGCTGTTTTGTCATAAATATTTTAGCAAATATGGCAATTTCAAGTAATATTGACATTAAATTTTTAATGAATTTTTTCCTATCTGAATACGTAGGTTTAGCATTTATATTTGTTTCAGTATTTCTCCAAAGCCTATCGGAGGAATTGTGGTTCAGATACTACATTACGAAAGGCATTTTCATCAACAGCGGAAACTTGTTGTTTAGCATTGTCGCTTCCGGGTGCCTGTTTCTATTTATGCACCTACGTTATTCAGGACTGGGTCTCATAAACATAATTGAGTTTCATATTCTAGCCTGCGCGCTGATGCTGTATTTTCGCTCAATTTGGCCTAGCGTATCGCTCCATTGTGCAAACAATTTTTCTTTAGTGCTGACTGAAAATGTTGGGCAGGAGAAAAGTGTTTTGCATATCGGAATAGCTGAAGACGCGCTGATTCTTACTCTACTCCCATTGATATCTTTCTTTGCTATAATCTTAACGGTTAAGCTGACAGCCAGAATTGTCCGCTCGTCCTAAGCGCCTCCCCCGTATTGTCAAATAAAGTTTTTTGGGCTTGGTGCTAGGGCTCCTGTCCAGGCTATAGGGCGTCGGCACTTTCCAATTTGGTAGAGGCCCTGAAAATTGGAGTCAGGCCCGTCAATCAATGCGCACAATCCTGAATGGCTTCCCATAATAAACGGGAGGCAGAAAAATCTGCCTCCCGTCCACAATAACCAGCCTGTTAAATCAGGCTCTGGTGCCAACCATCATGAACAGCCTGTGGTCGACCCGCAGGTGTCGCATTTCAGGCAGGTGCCGTTGCGGACCAGGGTGAAGTTGCCGCATTCGCCGCAATTATCGCCCTCGTATCCCTTCATGCGTGCTTCGGCCCGGCGCGAGGCTTTGTCGGGTCCATTGGTGCCATTGGTACCGCCGCTGATCGTGCTGCTGCCGCGCGATCCGCTGCTGGTCATGGTCACGTCCATCTGCACGCTGGCCATGCCGGAAGTGCCATCGGCCTTGTATGACACTGTTTCAGTGGCAACCATGCCGCCTGCGGCCGCGCCATTACGCACACCGCCGGAAAAAACGGTGAAGGCGGGCATGTTCTGGCGCACGTAACCGGTGGATACCGATTTTTGCACGATTTCCATCCCGCCATGATGATGGATCGGACCGTCATCATCCAGCCTGCCTTCATCATCGCCCGAGCCCAGTTCGTCGAAATGTTCGGCCGCCGGTACCGCATGCGCCAGATCGTGGCGGCCCAGATAGGAGACGGCCAGTTCACGGAACACATAGTCCAGAATGGACGTGGCCTGCTTGATGGTTTCATTGCCAATGACCGGCCCCGCCGGTTCAAACCGGGTGAAGGTGAAGGCTTCGACAAATTCATCCAGCGGCACGCCATATTGCAGGCCGATGGAAATCGCGATGGCGAAATTGTTCATCAGGCTGCGGAAAGCGGCACCTTCCTTGTGCATGTCGATGAAGATTTCACCGATCTTGCCGTCATCATATTCGCCAGTGCGCAGATAGACCTTGTGGCCACCCACAATCGCCTTTTGGGTATAACCCTTGCGCCGATCCGGCAAGCGGTCGCGTTCAGCGCGCTTTTCAATGATACGTTCGACAATCCGTTCGGCAATGATCTGGGCACGGTCGGTCGGGCTTGCCTGGGCAATAGCCTCTTCGATGGGTTCCACATCATCATCATTGGCGGTTTGCGAATTCAGCGGCTGGGACAGTTTCGACCCGTCGCGATAGAGTGCATTGGCCTTTAACGCCAGTTTCCAGGACAGCATATAGGCTTTGTCGCAATCCTCGATGGTCGCGTCATTGGGCATATTGATGGTCTTGGAAATGGCACCCGAGATGAACGGCTGGGCCGCGGCCATCATGCGGATATGGCTTTCCACCGACAGATAGCGTTTGCCGATCCGGCCGCAGGGATTGGCGCAATCGAATACGGGCAGGTGTTCATCTTTCAGGTGCGGGGCGCCTTCAAGGGTCATGGCACCACAGCAGAACAGATTGGCCTTTTCGATTTCATCCTTGCTGAAGCCGATCGCGGCCAGAAGATCGAACGACATATCGGCCATCTGGGCATCGGTCAGTTTCAGCACATCGCGGCAGAAATCTTCGCCCAGGCTCCACCGGGTAAAGGCAAAGCGGATGTCAAAGGCTGCGGCAAGGCCACCTTCGATCGCCTCGATCTGCTGGTCGCCAAAACCCTTGGCGCGCAGGGCTGCGTGGTTAAGGGTGGGGCTGCTGGCCAACGTGCCCCGACCGACTGCGTAATGTTCGATTTCCTGAATCTGGGCGGGCGTGTAGCCCAGCACCCGCAAGGCTTCCGGCACGGTGCGGTTGATGATCTTGAAATATCCGCCGCCGGCCAGCTTCTTGAATTTGACCAGCGCGAAGTCAGGCTCGATCCCGGTTGTGTCACAATCCATGACCAGCCCGATGGTGCCGGTTGGGGCAATCACCGTTGCCTGGGCATTGCGGAACCCATGGGCTGCACCCAGTTCGACCACCTTGTCCCAGGCGCGATTAGCGGCCTTGACCATGGCGGGGTCGGGGCAATTGGCGATATCCAATGGCACGGGCAGCGTGGCCAAAGACTCATACCCATCCTTCTGGCCAAGGGCTGCGCGGCGGTGGTTGCGCATTACCCGCAACATGGCATCGGCATTGGCGGGGTAACCGGGGAATGGTCCCAGCTCGCGTGCCATTTCCGCGGACGTGGCATAGGACACGCCGGTCATCAGCGCAGTGATCGCCCCGCAAAGGGCGCGGCCCTGGGCGCTGTCATAGGACAGGCCGCTGGCCATCAGCAGGCCGCCGATATTGGCAAAGCCCAGACCCAGCGTGCGATATTCATAGGACAGCTGGGCAATTTCCTTGCTGGGGAACTGCGCCATCAGCACCGAGATTTCCAGCACAATCGTCCAGATCCGCACCGAATGTTCAAAGGCGGCAATGTCAAAGCTGCCGTCGGGCCTTCGGAATTCCAAAAGGTTCAGGCTGGCCAGATTGCACGCCGTATCATCCAGGAACATGTATTCCGAACACGGATTGGACGCGCGGATCGGTCCGGATTGCGGGCAGGTGTGCCAGTCATTGATGGTGGAATGGAACTGGATGCCCGGATCAGCACAGGCCCACGCCGCTTCGGATATCTGGCCCCACAGGTCGCGGGCTTTCAGCGATTTATGGGACTTGCCATTGATGCGCTTGACCAGTTCCCAGTCGCCGTCCTGTTCCACGGCTTTCAGGAATTCGTCGGTCACGCGAACCGAATTGTTCGAATTCTGGCCTGATAC
>CAISDR010000295.1 GCA_903884125.1 uncultured bacterium | reverse complement strand
TATTTTTTCAACCCATTGCCACAATGATCTGGGTCTGGCGGTTGCAAATTCGCTGGCCGGTGTGGGCGCTGGTGCTGGTCAGATTGAGTGCACGATCAATGGCATTGGCGAACGCGCCGGCAATGCCGCGCTTGAAGAAATCGTCATGGCCCTGCGCGTGCGTGGCGATGCGATGCCGTACACATCCGGTATTGAATCAACCCACATCACGCGCGCGTCCAAACTGGTGTCGACGGTTACCGGTTTCCCGGTGCAGTTCAACAAGGCGATTGTCGGCAAGAATGCCTTTGCCCATGAAAGCGGCATTCATCAGGACGGTATGCTGAAGCATACCCAGACCTATGAAATCATGACCCCGGAATCTGTGGGCGTGGTTGCCACCAGTCTGGTCATGGGCAAACATTCCGGTCGTCATGCATTCCGCGAAAAAGTGCGTGAACTGGGCTATGATCTGGGTCAGAACGCATTGGAAGACGCCTTCCGCCGCTTCAAGGAACTGGCGGATAAAAAGAAGCATGTGTTCGATGAAGATCTGGTCGCGCTGGTCGATGACGAAGTGATGAGCGAACACGACCGCCTGAAACTGGTCGATTTAAGCATTCAGGCAGGCACCCGTGGTCCGCAATCCGCCGAAATTGAATTACTGGTCGACGGCGTCCCCCATCAGGCCAAAGCCACAGGCGATGGTCCGGTGGATGCCACTTTCAACGCCATTCGCGGCGCGTTCCCCCATAATGTCACCTTGCTGCTTTATCAGGTTCATGCCGTAACCCAGGGCACTGATGCGCAGGCTGAAGTGTCGGTACGACTGGAGGAGAATGGCAAAATGGTCACCGGCCATGGTGCCGATACAGACACACTGGTCGCCTCAGCACGCGCATACGTTAATGCGTTAAACAGATTACTCGTAAAACGGGAAAAAACAAAACCGGAGGAACTGGAAGCCGCCCGACGGTCAGCAAACTAAGGAAAATCGACCAATACCGGCCACCCATCACATTTTGGGCGGCCGGTTGCGGGATATTTGGCCCCTCAAGACAAGTCGATGGCTTGTGTCTGTGACCTGCATGGAACAGGATAGAAATTATCTTCGACTCAACCCCTGCCCTCTATAGTTTGTGTTATAGCTGTGGCGCGTAAACAGGATGTGATTGGCTTGCTATGTTGTCAGGAATTTTAGGTATTCTCTCGGCCGATATGGCCATCGACCTCGGTACGGCCAATACATTGGTCTATGTCAAAGGACGCGGCATTGTTCTGAACGAGCCATCGGTTGTTGCGCTGGTCAACAATCGCGGCCGCAAACAGGTGCTGGCGGTGGGCGAAGAGGCCAAACTGATGTTGGGCCGCACACCCGGCAATATCGAGGCGATCCGCCCGATGCGCGACGGGGTTATCGCCGATTTTGAAGTTGCGGAAGAAATGATCAAGCATTTCATCCGCAAGGTGCATAACCGCCGTTCCTTTGCCAATCCCCAGATCATTGTCTGTGTACCATCTGGCTCCACAGCAGTTGAACGCCGCGCCATTCAGGAAAGTGCGCTGTCAGCAGGTGCACGGCGGGTCTATCTGATCGAAGAACCGATGGCCGCAGCCATTGGTGCAGGTCTGCCGGTCACTGAGCCAACAGGGTCAATGGTCGTCGACATTGGCGGCGGTACCACCGAAGTCGCGGTGTTGTCGCTGGGTGGTATCGTCTATTCCCGCTCGGTCCGGGTTGGTGGCGATAAAATGGATGAAGCCATCATTGCCTATATCCGACGCAACCATAACCTGCTGGTTGGTGAATCAAGCGCTGAACGCATCAAAAAGGAAGTCGGCTCGGCCTCCGCACCCCGCGAAGGCGATGGTGCTACGATGCAGATCAAGGGCCGCGATCTGATGAATGGCGTGCCAAAGGAAATCACGATTTCCCAACGTCAGATTGCCGAAAGCCTTTTCGAGCCGGTATCAGCCATCGTCGAAGGGGTGAAGGTCGCACTGGAACAAACGCCGCCGGAACTTGCTGCCGACATTGTGGACAAAGGGATTGTGCTGACCGGTGGCGGCGCATTGCTGCAGAATTTGGATCAGGTCATTCGTGATGCAACAGGCCTGCCGGTATCAGTGGCCGATGAACCATTGTCCTGCGTGGCGTTGGGCACGGGCAAGGCACTGGAACAGTTGCGGACGATGCGTCACATCC
>CAISDR010000294.1 GCA_903884125.1 uncultured bacterium | reverse complement strand
GGCTTGCCTGTGACAGCCCGCATGGACAAAGCCGCGCCACCGCGTCCATCGCCGTCAACACGGGTCAGAACAACACCGCTCAGATCAATGCGCGCCCCAAACGATGTGGCGACATTGACGGCATCCTGCCCGGTCAGTGAATCCACCACCAGCAATGTTTCATGGGGCTGAGCAACATCACGAACGGCAGCGATTTCCGCCATCAGCTCTTCGTCAACATGCAGACGGCCCGCCGTATCCAGCATCACCACGTCATAGCCGCCAAGGCGTGCAGCCTCGATCGCGCGCCGGGCAATATCGACCGGCAACTGGCCTGCGACGATGGGCAGGGTTGCGACCGAGCACTGCTCGCCCAGAATGCGCAACTGTTCCTGTGCTGCAGGACGGCGCACGTCCAGGGATGCCATCAGCACCCGGCGCTTGTCGCGATTTTGCAGGCGGTTTGCAATTTTTGCCGTGGTTGTGGTTTTGCCTGATCCCTGCAGACCGACCATCAGGATCGGCACCGGCGGGACGGCCTGCAAGTCAATGCCCGGATCGCCTGCGCCCAGTGTTTCCACCAGCGCGTCATAGACGATCTTGACCACCATCTGGCCGGGGGAGACCGAACGGACAACCTCGGCCCCGATCGCCTTGGCCCTGACATCAGCAATAAAGGATTTAACCACCGGCAGGGCGACGTCTGCATCAAGTAACGCCACCCGCACGTCGCGCATGGCCGCATCCACATCACTTTCCGACAACGCGCCACGGCCCCTGAGACCGTCCAGTACAGCGCCAAGCCGTTGCGAGAGTGAATCAAACATTACCGATCAAATCCCTGATTTCGCTTTGGAATTTACCAATGCGATGGTCAAAACGAAAAATGCGACCGTGAGCGAACCCTCGCCGACGGTCGTTAACCCCCGCCGCAGCCGGGGCCTCTAGATCCTGGTTCCGTTTCCGGAAGCGTGGTGGTTAAAGCCTTTTCGTCAGCTAATTGTCAAGAGCGGACAGATAACCGACCGGTACGCAAAGAATTTTGAAAATGCCGCTTTCCAAACTTCTATTCCATCGTTACGATAATTATACGAAAACTGGAGTAAATTGCTATTTTTAAGAGAGTTGCGTTCCTGCCCTGTCATGATGAGCAAGTTCTGGTCATTCGGGTCAGGGGTAATGTTGCGACAGACGACCTGTT
This sequence comes from uncultured bacterium, assembly GCA_903884125.1. Lineage (GTDB taxonomy): Bacteria > Pseudomonadota > Alphaproteobacteria > CAISDR01 > CAISDR01 > CAISDR01. Next base: position 1,992 of record CAISDR010000294.1, on the reverse strand, counting down.
TAAAAAGATTCAAGCGACGCTTGAGTCCATGTGCGTGCTTGCGAGCTACCGCTTGATCTTTGATATGCGGCATTGGGCGGCAATGGTGCCGGATTCAGAGGTCGAGGCGCATTTCAAATGGGTGGCCCATTTCCTGCGCCGAAACGGGATCACATTTCCAAAGCCTATGCGTATGGCGTTTTTATCAGCATCGACCGCAAATACGGATGGTGTTGTCGAGCGCATCGCACAGCTTAGCCATGCACCAACCATGAATACATCGTCGATTGAAAAGGCCTGGCAGTATCTGGTCCCGGACAGTCCGGTCGACAGTAAGGTCGTACGATTTCTGGGTTAGGTTGGATGGGGCCTTCAGGCTGCCAGCGTCACAAATGACCAAATCAGTGTTACAATTTTTGGTACATTGAAAAATCGCAACCATGCCTCTTAAGGTGTGCAGGTGGTCGCGAGGTTCGCCCTTGTGAACCGATGAGGCTTGGTCCTCGCTCGGCCAGCCTTACCCTGGCGATGTTAGTTTGTAAGTTGCGCGTATGTACCTTCTCTACGTGGATGATTCTGGTTCACCTACTGACGCCGGGCAGAAGTATTTTGTGTTGGCAGGGTTTGCCACCTTTGAACGACTTTGCGGCCGCTTTGCCTATCCACCAAACATAATCACCCCGCCCAGAATGCCCAGCGTTGCACCAATTGCACCACCGGCAATGGCCAGATAAGTCAGGATGCCAACACCGGTCACAATGGCCGACGATGCCAGCACGATGGAAATCTGAAAGGCGGCAGAGGACAGTTCAAAGCGGTGATAGGCTTCCATCTTCTCGTGCACCTCATGCGCCAGATGTTCGGCTTTGGCCTTGAGCTGATCACGGCCTTCACCGGTCTGCGGGTCAGATTTGTACCGATCAATGGTGGCAGCCCATTTTTCGTCCAGCTCCTGCTTGCCTGGACCAGATTGAAAGGCCAGCAATGATCGACCTGTTTCCAACACCGTCCCGCGAATGGCCTTTGCCTGGTAAAAATTCCAGGTATCGCTTTCGGTGATTGTCAGTGTAACCGCTTCGGTCTGGGCGGACTTGCCTGCGGTCTCTGATAGAGCCAGACAGGCAGCAAGTCCGGCAATCAGAATAGCGGCATTTTTATTGCCATGGGCTTCATGCTGAACATTGCCATGTTCGGTGCCGGTGTCGATATGCGCATGGTGAGCGCCATGTTCATGGGTTGCATGTTCTTGGGCGGTTGGTTCGTGCTGTGACATTATATGTCCCTTGAATCGTTGAGGTTGGGGATGAAAGCCTGTTCCCAACATCCGGTCTAATGGCCTAGCCTATGACAGGCTCAAGTTCAATGAACTGCTGACGTTGCGAAAGGTAACCCGATGAAGCTTCCTGTCGTTGGTATGTTCTTTGCCCGACCGCGCCTGTTCCTTGCCGGTCTGGTTTCAGTGCTGGTTGCAACGCTGATGCCGCCGGAATATGCGGTACATACGCGGGCGCTGGTCGGGTTTGACGCAGGCGTCTTATGCTTTGTAGCTGCAACCTGGTATATGATGATCCAGGCATCGTCCCAGTCTATTCGCACACGGGCCAAAGCCCAGGATGAAGGCAAATGGGCGATCCTGATCCTGGCGGGTGGGGCGGCAATTGCCGCATTGCTGGCAATCGGCTTTGAAATTCACGGCGCCAAAAACCTTAGCATCGAACAACAGGCCCTGCATATTGGTCTGGCCGGGGTAACCATCATTCTGTCATGGCTGTTCATCCACACGATTTTCGCACTTCACTATGCGCATGAACATTTTCTGGAAACCGATGGGGGCACCAAGACAAAATGCGGTTTGCAGTTTCCCGGCCATAATGAACCACGATATGTGGATTTTCTTTACTTTTCCTTTGTGATCGGGATGACCGGGCAGACCTCGGATGTTGCCATTGCAGGCGCTGAAATGCGTTTGCTTGCCCTGATTCAGGGTGTGCTGTCGTTTTTCTTCAATACGGT
>CAISDR010000293.1 GCA_903884125.1 uncultured bacterium | reverse complement strand
TGCCGGACTGGTTTCCGTTTCATCTTTCCAAGATCAGCTATTGGGCGCGAACCGTCATTGTCCCCTTGACCGTGCTGATGAGTTTGCGTCCCAAAGCGCGCAATCCGAATGGCATTTCCATTTCTGAATTATTCGTCGTGCCGCCGGAAATTGAAACCCATTGGCCAACATCAAAGGATGGCGGATTCTGGGGCTGGTTCTTCAGAACTCTGGACAAGGTTCTGCACCTGACCCAACCCTATTTCCCCCGATCAAGCCGCAAGCGTTCGATCGAGATGGCAGTCGCATTTGTCACTGAACGTCTGAATGGCGAGGATGGTCTGGGCGCCATTTTCCCGGCCATGGCCAATGCCGTCATGATGTTTGATCTTCTGGGATATGCCAAAGACCATCCCGATGCTGCCATGGCGCGTGCATCGGTGGAAAAACTGGTCACCGTGCGCGAGGATGGCGAGGTTTACTGCCAGCCCTGCCTGTCACCGGTTTGGGACACAGCACTGGCAGCCCACGCCCTGCTCGAGGCGGGCTCCCAATCAGCCGTGCAGGCTGCGACCGCAGGTCTTGACTGGCTCAAAGATCGTCAGGTTCTGGATGTTGCTGGCGACTGGGCCTGGCGCAGGCCGGATGTGCGTCCTGGCGGCTGGGCTTTTCAATACGAAAATGCCCACTACCCGGATCTCGACGATACGGCGGTTGTCGTTATGGCGATGGATCGCGCATCGCCTCTGTCCCGGCACAAGGACTGGCATGAAGCCATGGACCGCGGCACCGAATGGATATTGGGCCTGCAAAGTAAAAATGGTGGCTGGGGCGCGTTCGAAGTTGATAACGACTATGACTACCTGAACTATATCCCCTTTGCCGATCACGGCGCATTGCTGGATCCGCCCACATCCGATGTGACGGCGCGCTGTCTTTCCATGCTGGCACAGCGCGGGTTCCGGCAGGGACACAGTGCGATTGATCGCGGTCTTGCCTTTTTGCGTGCCGAACAGGAGAGCGATGGTTCGTGGTTTGGACGATGGGGCATTAATTATGTCTATGGCACATGGTCGGTTCTTTGCGCGTTGAATGCGGTCGGCGTTGACGAAAATGCGCCGGAAATCCGGCGCGCTGTGGACTGGCTGGTGAAAACCCAGAATGGCGATGGCGGTTGGGGCGAAGACGGCGACAGCTATGCGCTGGCGCGCAAGGGCCATGTGCCCGCACCATCCACGGCTTCAACCACAGCCTGGGCCGTTCTGGCCTTGATGGCAGCGGGCGAGGTTGAACATCCCGCAGTCGCGCGCGGTGTTCAATATCTGGCGCGCACCCAGTCAAAGGATGGCCTGTGGCCTGAAGAAGCTTATACCGGCACCGGATTTCCGCGTGTGTTCTATTTGCGTTATCATGGCTATGCCAAATTTTTCCCGCTATGGGCCATGGCGCGGTTTTGCAATCTCAAAGCTGGTAACGCGACGGCTGTTCTGCACGGCATGTGATGTCATCATCACTTTCCTGGCCAGGTGTTGTTTGCGGGCTGGAAGCCGAAGCCGTCATCGCACGTCAGTTTCTGAGCCATGTTGCAGTCAGCGCCGGGCGTGCTGATCGCGCAAGGATCATTGCCCGGCAACTGCTGGAACAGGGCGCAGATGGTCTTGTCAGTTTCGGCATTGCCGGTGGACTTGATCGTGCTTTGAAGTGCGGTGATCTGGTGATTGGTCAGGCTGTATCAGCAAACGGTCAATTAATCGCTGCTGATGCCCATTGGGTCGCAAGTCTGGCCCGCCAGTTGCCGGATGCTCACTGCGGAACCGTTCTGGGTTGCGAAAGGATTATCTTTGATCCGGCTGGCAAGGCAGATGCATACGCGCAGTCCGGTGCGCTGGCTGTTGATATGGAAAGTCATGCGGTCGCCGAAGTAGCTGCCGCGTATGGTCGGCCATTTGTTGTGTTGCGCGCAATCGCCGATACCGCAGAAGTCCGCCTGCCTGAATTAGTGGCGCATGGGCTGGATGATCAGGGCAGGCCGCAGATATTACCGATACTTGGAAGACTTCTGCTGGCCCCCTGGGAACTGCCAGCACTGATCAGTGCTGGCAATACCAGTGCGATGGCGATGCGGACATTACTCTGCCGCAGCGGCGCTGGTCTTATCAGCCTCGGCCGTCTTGGCAGCATGAATCTCGGCCATGGCCTTCTGGACATGACTTGAAAACACATATTCTGCGGGGCGCTGCTTATCGAGCGGGATCTCCGGCGCGAATGCGCCATCTGTCCTGACCCCGCGCAAGGCGACACGGGCCGCCTTAAGCGGATTGCGGAAGGTTTCTTCGACAGCGGTTGCTTCAAAGCCGGAATGTACCATGCAATTGGCGCATTTTTCGTAATTGCCGACGCCATAGGCATCCCAGTCGGTTTCTTCCATCAGTTCCTTGAAGGTTTTGACATAGCCTTCACCCAGCAGATAGCAGGGGCGCTGCCAGCCAAAGACGTTACGTGTTGGATTACCCCAGGGCGTACACTTATAGCTCTGATTGCCGACCAGAAAATCAAGGAACATGGGCGAGGCGGTAAAGTCCCATGCCTTGCCGCCCTTACCACGACGGAACACATCGCGGAACAGTTCCTTGGTTTTGGCGCGGCTCAGGAAATGATCCTGAACCGGTGCGCGTTCATAGGCATAGCCCGGCGAAATGGTGATGCCATCAATGCCAAGTTCGGTCATATGATCAAAGAAAGCGGCAACCCGAGCAGGTTCCATGTCGTTGAACAGCGTGCAATTGATCTGCACGCGGAAACCGCGCGACTGCGCCAGCTTGATCGCGGCAATGGCGCGATCATAAACACCGGGTTCACAAACCGACTTGTCATGCATTTCCCGGTCACCATCCAGATGAACCGACCAGGAAAAGAACGGCGATGGTTTGAACTTGTCCATACGCTTTTCCATCAAAAGCGCGTTGGAACATACGATCACATATTTCTTGCGGGCAATAATGCCTTCGACGATCTGGTCCAGTTCCTTGTGCAGCAGCGGCTCGCCACCTGCCAGCACCACGACAGGCGCGGGACATTCATCAACCGAAGCCAGCGCATCGGCAACCGATATGCGCTGGTTCAGGATTTCGTCTGGATAGTCGATCTTGCCACAACCCGAACAGGCCAGGTTGCAGCGGAACAGTGGTTCCATCATCAAAACCAGCGGATAGCGTTTTATGCCGGAAAGCTTCTGTTTGATTAAATAGCTGCCAACGCGGACAACCTGGTGAAACGGGATAGCCATAAATCGGATCCTTGATCTTTATGCGACGACGTCGAGCAATTCGGTGGGCAGCCTGAAACGCACGGATTCTTCAACCCCCGGCAATACAGACAAATCAACTTTGGACATGTTGCGCAGGGCTTCGATCACTTCGTGCACCAGCTGTTCGGGTGCAGATGCGCCAGCAGTCACACCAACCGCCTTGGCGCCGATCAGCCATTCCGGGTCCAGCCCATTGGCATCTTCGATGAGATAGGATTTTACGCCCAGCTCCTCACCGATTTCGCGCAGACGATTGGAATTTGAGCTGTTGGCAGCGCCAACGACCAGAATGACATCAACCAGTTTGGCCAGATCATGTACCGCCTGCTGACGGTTCTGGGTGGCATAGCAGATGTCTTTGGTTTCCGGTCCGACGATTTCCGGATAGCGCTCTTTCAATGCTTCGATAATGGCCTTGGTATCATCCACCGACAGCGTGGTCTGGGTGATATAGGCAAGGCGTGCATGGGTTTCGAATTCGAGCGCCGCCACATCCTCAACCGTCTGGATCAGGGTCACGCCGCCGGGTACCTGACCCATCGTGCCTTCAACTTCCGGGTGACCGGCATGGCCAATCAGGATCACTTTGTGACCCTGCGCCACATAACGCTGGCCCTGAATATGGACCTTGGACACAAGCGGACAGGTAGCGTCAATTACGGGCAGACCGCGTGATTTCGCGTCTTTTTCCACATCCTGAGCAACACCATGGGCAGAAAAGATCGTTATAGACCCCGGTGGCACATCTGACAGGTCATCGACGAACCGTGCCCCTTTTGCCTTCAGGCTTTCGACCACGTGACGGTTGTGAACAATTTCATGGCGCACGTAAACGGGCGCACCGTATTTGGTCAGGGCACGTTCCACGATCTCTATGGCGCGCTCGACCCCGGCGCAAAAGCCGCGTGGTTGTGCAAGAATGACCTGCATGGCATGTCCCCGATTGGAAATATGGCAAAAGCCGCGAAGCTATAGCCCAGACGGCGTTATATGGGGAGACAAAAATCGCGAACGATTCGCGACATCCCTTCCCAAAGACGGCGCAAACTATCACGGTTGGCCGCAAGTCGTCACGTACCTGACACCACGTGTGTTTACTCAAACCAGTGAATCTGTTGCATTACGGACACAACGATGAATTCCTCGACCCCCAACGCCGGATTCGGGGCAGCCGCCGGATGCTCTTTTCTTGTGCACTCTATACGTCCGCCCCTATTGTGGAGTAGGTGAAGTGGGGACTATCACCAAAGTGTCAATCAGGACTGACGGATAAAATCGCTTGAAGTACTGACTGGCTGGCAGACCTGCCGTTTGAGGGAAAACTGTCACTCGCAAGTGATCATCAGACGTGTAAGTGTTTGAGCAGAAACGTTTATGAAGGATTGTGGATGAGCGATGCGCGTGCCATACGGCTCGACAACTTGCCCAAAGCAGGGTTCGAAGATCGACTAAAGCTGGCGGCCAGGACGGTCGATGGTGCACTTGCCGAGCTTTTGCCCAGACCGGCCAAGGGTGGTCCGCGACTGAATGAGGCCATGCTTTACGCTGTCCTGGGGCCGGGCAAGCGGCTGCGGCCATTCCTTGTCCTTGAATCTGCTGGACTTTTTGCTGCTGCACCCCCAAGGGGACCCGTGCGGGTGGCCGCCGCACTTGAGTGCATTCACGCGTATTCGCTGGTGCATGACGATCTACCCTGCATGGATGATGATGACCTGCGCCGTGGACGGCCAACCGTGCACCGTGCCTTTGACGAGGCAACGGCCGTACTTGCCGGTGATGGACTACTGACGATGGCCTTTGAAATTCTGGCGGCGGCTGAAACAGACGCTGATCCGGCGATCCGCTGTCGTCTGATCGCGGCCCTTGCCCAGGCATCAGGTGCCAATGGGATGGTTGGCGGGCAGGCCATGGATCTGGCGGCTGAGGGGCAAACCCTTGATCTGGAACAGATAAAGACACTTCAGGACCTTAAGACCGGAGCCCTGATCAGCTTTGGTTGTGAGGCGGGTGCCATTCTGGGCCGGGCAAATCCGGACGAAGCTGCAGCTTTGGCGGGCTATGCCCGTGACCTGGGGTTGGCATTTCAGATCGCTGATGACATTTTGGATACTGTGGGGGACGCCGCCGAAGTCGGAAAGGCCACCGGCAAGGACGCTGATGCTGGCAAAGCGACCTTTGTAAGTATTCTTGGGCTTGACCAGGCGCGGATTGAGGCTCAAAAGCTCGCCTCCAGCGCGGTTGCGTGGCTTGACCGGTTTGATTTCCGCGCTGACGGGTTACGCTCGGTAGCAGAATTTGTCGTAGAGCGCCGCGCGTAAAGTATGGCCTTGTCAATTAACCAGAACGAACACGCTTCAGGGTGACGATCGTGCAAAATGTTTCAAAGACTCCGCTTCTGGACCGGGTCCATGTGCCCTCGGATCTGAAGAAACTGCGCGAAGACCAATTGCGGCAGCTGGCTGATGAATTGCGTCTGGAGATGATTGACGCGGTATCTGTCACCGGCGGGCATTTTGGTGCGGGCCTTGGGGTCGTCGAATTAACCGTGGCCCTTCATTATGTCTTTGACACGCCAGCTGACCGTCTGATCTGGGACGTGGGTCATCAAGCCTATCCGCACAAAATTCTGACTGGTCGTCGGGATCGGATCCGCACCCTGCGGCAGGGTGGCGGGCTTTCCGGTTTTACCAAGCGGGCAGAAAGCATTTATGACCCGTTCGGCACCGCGCATTCGTCTACTTCCATTTCCGCGGGCCTTGGCATGGCGGTTGCGCGCGACCTTCAAGGTGATGACAACAAAGTCGTTGCTGTGATCGGCGATGGTGCGATGAGCGCAGGCATGGCCTACGAAGCCATGAATAATGCGGGCTCGCTCAATTCAAAGCTGACGGTAATCCTCAACGATAATGACATGTCGATTGCCCCACCGGTCGGCGCGATGAGTGCCTATCTGGCGCGGCTGTTATCCGGGCGCAGCTATCTGACCCTGCGTCAGTTGTTGAAACAGCTGGCGTCGAACCTGCCCAAGGGGATGGAACGCACAGCAAAGCGGGCCGAGGAATTTGCCCGTGGCATGGCAGTTGGCGGCACATTGTTTGAAGAGCTGGGTTTTTATTATGTAGGCCCTGTTGATGGCCACAATCTGGAACATCTGCTGCCGGTTTTGAAAAACGCACGCGATGCCGATTTCGGACCGATCCTTGTTCATGTGGTGACCCAGAAAGGCAAAGGCTACCCGCCTGCTGAAAAGGCCGCCGACAAGTTGCATGCCGTCAATAAATTTGACGTTGTTACCGGCGCGCAGAAGAAATCGGTCGCCAATGCGCCGACTTATACCAAGGTATTTGCCGACGCGCTGATTGCGGAGGCAACCCATGATCCCAAAGTTGTGGCGATCACCGGCGCCATGCCATCGGGGACCGGTGTTGATCTTTTCGGCCAGCGTTTTCCGGAACGCACCTTCGATGTGGGCATTGCCGAACAGCATGCCGTGAC
>CAISDR010000292.1 GCA_903884125.1 uncultured bacterium | reverse complement strand
CGATTGACGCCATTGTGCACCCGCTGAATCGCAAATTCGCGGTCCCTTTGGACCACGCTGTGATTGAGCAGTTGGTCCAAATTGGTCCATAAAATCAAGGGGAATTTGAAAAAAGCTTGTAATAGCCTGGAGCGGGTGAAGGGAATCGAACCCTCGTCGTAAGCTTGGGAAGCTTCTGCTCTGCCATTGAGCTACACCCGCATCTCCGGCGGTGATTACCATAGGTAAGGGCGGGAAAGGAAGGGGGAACGGCCTGGGGCAAAAGGCCCTTGCTGGCATTTCAGGTCCGGTCCCAACCCGCCCGTACCCATTAAGACAAGGGCTTGACCTGCTTTGGGTGTTGGGGCTAATCCAGTCTCCTTCGTGGTGATTTGTGCCGACCGGCTTGCGGCCACGTAAAATAAAACTGCTAAAAGGGTCGGGTCCTTGTGACCCACCCGTGACGGTTGGGGCTGGACAAGGAGCACGGGGCATCCCGTGGCAAGACAATGGCAAACGATCAAAAGCAAAATCCTGGCTCATCGACCAATTGGCGGGCGCGTACCCGGCTGGTGCGCGGCGGGCTGCGGCGGTCTGAATTTGGCGAGACCTCCGAGGCGATCTTCATGACCTCGGGCTATTGCTATGAAAGTGCAGAAAGTGCCGAAGCCCGGTTCAAGGGGCTTGAAGATGGCTATGTCTACAGCCGCTATGCCAATCCGACGGTCTCGATTTTTGAAGAACGTGTTGCCCTGCTGGAAGCGGTGCCGCCGGGGGGTAGGATCGTTGCACGGGCAGCAGCCAGCGGGATGGCGGCGGTCAATGCCGCCATGATGTGCCAGTTACGCGCCGGCGATCATGTTGTGGCGGCGCGCGCACTTTTCGGGTCATGCCGTTATGTGGTTGAAGATCTGCTGCCGCGCTATGGCATCACGTCCACCCTTATTGACGGGCGTGACATCGATGCCTGGGCTCAGGCCATTCGGCCCGAGACCAAAGTATTTTTTCTGGAAAGTCCCACCAATCCCACACTGGAACTGGTGGATATTGAAGCCGTGTCAGCGCTGGCCAAAACCTCAGGTGTGCGGGTTGTAGTCGATAATGTTTTCGCCACACCGATCTTTCAGCACCCGTTCCTGCTGGGCGCGGATGTGGTGGTCTATTCCGCCACCAAACACATGGATGGTCATGGCCGTTGTCTGGGCGGGGTTGTTTTGGCTGACGAGGCATTTGTTGAAAATCATCTGAAGGATTTTCTGCGACACACCGGGCCAGCAATCAGCCCGTTCAACGCCTGGTTGTTATTGAAAAGTCTGGAAGATATGGATCTGCGCGTGCGGGCCAGCGTTCAGGCAGCCGCGACCCTTGCCGATCAACTGGCGGCACTTGGTTCCATTGCCCGGGTAATCTATCCCGGCCGCGCGGATCATCCACAGGCCGCACTCGCCAAAAAGCAGATGGGGTCGGGTGGTGGGCTGATCGCCTTTGAAGTCAAAGGCGGCAAGGAAGGGGCGTTCAAATTCATGAATGCGCTGGAACTGATTGATATTTCCAACAACCTTGGGGATGCAAAAAGCCTGATAACGCATCCGGCCACAACGACCCATCAGCGACTAAGCCCCGAGGCCCGCGCCGAACTGGGTATCAGTGACGGTCTGTTGCGACTTTCCGTGGGGCTTG
>CAISDR010000291.1 GCA_903884125.1 uncultured bacterium | reverse complement strand
TGCCCAAGGATTGGCACGGGCGCTTGATCAGGTAACCGGTGTGGTGGATCACGGCCTGTTTCTGGGTATCGCGACAAAGTTGATAATCGGAAGAGGTGCTGGTGTTGAAACCTATGCCAAAGGAATGCTGCCATGAGATTTGACTATGATCTGTTTGTGATTGGCGGCGGCTCCGGCGGTGTGCGCGCGGGCCGGATTGCGGCCGGGCACGGTGCAAAGACTGCAATGGCGGAAGAGTACCGCATGGGCGGCACCTGCGTCATTCGTGGCTGCGTACCCAAGAAGCTGATGGTCTATGCCAGCCATTTTGGTGAATTGGCCGAAGATGCAGCGGGCTATGGCTGGACCTTTGGCGAACATTCCTTTGACTGGCCGACACTGATTTCCAACAAGGACAAGGAAATCAACCGGCTTGAATCAGCCTATGCCGGAACCATGGCGCGGGCAGGGGTTGAAGTGTTCAAAGCCCGCGCGCATCTGGCCGATCCGCATACAATTGCCATGCCCGGCATCGGCCGGACATTAACAGCAAAACACATACTTGTCGCAACCGGTGGCAGCCCGGTACGTCCTGCATCGCTTGAAGGTGTCGAACATACCATTACCTCGAACGAGGTTTTTGACCTGCCTGAAATGCCCCGGCGGATCGTCATCATGGGTGGTGGGTATATCGCGGTTGAGTTTGCCGGGATTTTTCATGGCCTTGGCGCACAGGTGACCCAGATTTATCGCGGGCCGAAATTTCTGCGCGGATTTGATGATGATCTGCGCGACGGTCTTGCCAGAGCCATGACGGCCAGGGGCATCGATCTGCGGCTTGACACCAAGGTAAAGCGCATCGAGCGTCACGGTGATTTGCGTCGCGTGATATTGGAAGACGGCTCAGCCATAGATGCCGATCAGGTGCTGATTGCCCTGGGCCGTGATCCAAATGTACAGGGCCTTGGCCTTGATAAGGTCGGGATCAGTCAGAAGGCCAATGGTGCGATCATCGTCGATGAATATTCAACAACCAGTGTGCCCCATATCTATGCAGTTGGTGATGTCACCGACCGGCTGGCACTGACGCCGGTTGCAATTGCAGAGGGGCATGCATTTGCCGATACGGTCTTTGGCGGAAAGGCGCGCAAGGCAGATCACACCAATGTTGCAACCGCCGTTTTCTCCCAGCCACCGATTGGTACAATCGGACTGGGCGAGCAGGATGCTCTGGCCAAAGGACACCGGCTCGATATTTACATGGCCGAATTCCGCCCGATGTTCCACACCATGACCGGCCGGGCTGAAAAAGTTATGATGAAGCTGGTGGTGGATGCAGACAGCGACCGGATGCTTGGTGTCCACATACTGGGATCGGACGCGGCTGAAATCATTCAGGCCGTGGCGATCGCAGTCAAGATGGGCGCGACCAAAGCAGATTTCGACGCGACGGTTGCGGTTCATCCAACCGCTGGCGAAGAACTGGTAACGATGCGTCAAAAGACCAGATCAGGCATCACCCTTTGACAATTCAGGATCAATAAAAATGATCGCATTACGCAAAGCCAATGAACGCGGGCATGCCCGGATCGACTGGCTGGACAGCTGGCATACATTTTCATTCGCTGATTATCATGACCCGGCCTTTATGGGATTCAGGTCGCTTAGGGTCATCAACGAAGATCGCATCGCACCGGGTGGCGGCTTTCCGACCCATGCACACAAGGATATGGAAATCATCACCTATGTTCTGGAAGGTGCGCTGGAACATAAAGATTCGCTGGGTTCGCATGGTCGCATTGTGCCGGGTGAAATTCAGAAAATGTCAGCAGGCACCGGCATCCGCCATTCTGAATTCAACGCCAGTGCTGAATTGCCGGTTCATCTTCTGCAGATATGGATTTTACCTGATCAGGCGAATTTAAAACCCAGCTATGAACAGGTGACCATCCCCGCTGCCGGTGCCGGTCGGCTGCAACTGATTGGTGCCCGTGGGGCTCAGGATGGCATGGTGAGCATTCATCAGGACGTATCTCTTTACACTGCACGCCCGGTTGCGGGATCAGCCATTCGTCATGAACTGGCCAGCGGGCGGTATGTTTTTGCCCATGTGGCGCGCGGACAGGTTGAGATAAACGGGCATGCGCTTGTCGCCGGCGATGCCATTGCCATGGCCGAGGAACCAGCGGTGGTGATCACAGGGGGCGAAGGATCGGATGTGCTGTTATTTGATCTGGGCTGATGGATCAGATGCTGCGTAAAATGCCGTGCCGCTTTTTTCCGACCGAAAGCTTTGCTTCGCCCTTGTCGTTAAAGTCTTCGCCACGCACCTGATGGTCCGGATCAGCAATCACCTTGCCGTTCAGGTAGGTGCCACCGCCCGCAATCAGCCGTCGCGCCTCACCGTTTGATTTCGCCATGCCCAGACGGCGCAGCCCGTCAATCACGCCAAGGCCGGTTACAATTTCGTCGCTGCTGCACATGGCAACCGGCAGGGCGTCACCGGTCGCACCCTCGTCAAATACGCGTCTGGCGGTGGCTTCGGCCTGCTCGGCAGCTGCCTGTCCGTGCAAAAGGCCGGTCGCGGCATTAGCCAGAATTTTCTTGGCCTCGTTGATTTCGGCACCACCCAGTTTTTCCAGACGCGCGATTTCATCCAGCGGCAAGGTGGTGAACAGTCTCAGGAACCGGCCCACGTCCGCGTCTTCAGTATTGCGCCAGAACTGCCAGAAATCATAAGGCGTGCGCCGGTCTGGATTAAGCCACACCGCACCTGCGGCTGTTTTGCCCATTTTCTGACCCGAAGCGGTCTGAATAAGCGGGCAGGTAAAGCCGTATAATTCGGCACCGGTCATGCGACGGCCCAGTTCAATACCGTTGACAATATTGCCCCATTGATCGGACCCGCCCAGTTGCAGGGTGCAGCCATGCCGACGGTTCAGTTCCATGAAGTCATACGCCTGCAGGATCATGTAATTGAATTCGAGGAAGGTCAGCGGCTGTTCGCGGTCCAGCCGCAATTTCACGGAATCAAAAGTCAGCATGCGATTGATGGTGAAATGCCGCCCCACATCACGCAGGAACGGGATATAGGCCAGCGTGTCCAGCCAGTCGGCATTGTTGGCCATGAGCGCGGTGCTGGCAGGCGTTGGTCCTTCGAAATTCAGGTAATTGGCAAAGCATTTGCGGATGGCGGATATATTGCTGGCGATCTGTTCATCGGACAAAAGCTGGCGGCCTTCGTCCTTGCCGGACGGGTCGCCCACCTTGGTTGTGCCGCCGCCCATCAGCGCTATCGATTTGTGACCCGTTGTCTGCAACCAGTGCAGCATCATGATCGGCATAAGGCTGCCCACATGAAGACTATCGGCAGTCGCGTCGAATCCGATATAGGCTGTGATCGTGCCTGCGCGTGCTTTGGCATCCAGTCCTTCAATGTCCGTGCATTGGGCCAGAAAGCCACGGCTGGTCAGCGTATGGATAAGATCAGAGCGGGGCGCAGACATCGTCATTAGGGTCCGGATTGGCACACAGGGCGCTGGGGGAACAAGGGACGAGCATCTAGCACAGGCCCGGCCAATTGAGAAAGGGGGCGCGTTTGACCGACACTGGCAAAACCGACTCTGGCAAAAAAGTCTTTCGCGTCATCGGGATGATGAGCGGTACGTCTGCCGATGGTGTCGATGCCGCGCTGATCGATACCGATGGCTATAATCATGTGGTGCCCGGCCCGGAACATTTCAGGCCCTATACCATGGCCGAACGGCAGTCGATCAAAGCCGCCTATGCCGCAGCCCGTTCCATGGCACCGGGGGATCCCTGGCCCCAGCCGCTATGTGAGGCGGCACAGATCATAACAGACGCTCATTGCCAGACGGTAAGCCAGTTGCTGATGCAGTCGGGTATAGGCGCGCAGTCCATTGATCTGCTGGGCTTTCACGGTCAGACCGTGCTGCATGATCCGGACCGCCGGTTCACTTTGCAGATCGGGCTGCCGGATCAACTGGCCCGACAGGCCCGGATTGATGTGGTTTTCGATTTTCGTACCGCGGATGTGACCGCAGGCGGGCAGGGGGCGCCGCTGGTGCCGCTGTATCATGCCGCGCGGGTGTCGCATCTGACCTTGCCTGTTGCCATCCTTAATCTTGGCGGGGTTGGAAATGTCACCTTTGTGGGCGCGGATAACCAGATCATCGCTTTCGATACCGGTCCCGGAAATGCCCTGATTGATGACTGGGTCCATCGCTGGACGGGGGCTGGCTTTGACCGGGACGGCGTGCTGGCGCGGGCAGGGCAGGTTGATGGCACGGTTCTGGCCCAATTACTGGATCATCCTTATTTCAATGCATCACCCCCGAAATCGCTGGATCGTGATGCCTTTGCCGCCGGTCCGGTTCAACGGCTAAGTCTGGTTGATGGGGCAGCGACGCTTGCTGCATTTACGGCGCGCAGTGTTTTGGCGGCCGCACGATATTTGCCCGATGCGCCGCACCGATGGCTCGTAACTGGGGGTGGTCGGCATAACCCGGCGCTGATGGCCATGTTAAGTGACCTTTTGGGTGTGCCGGTTGAACCGGTCGAGACGGTTGGCCTGCGCGGTGATGCCATGGAAGCCGAGGCATTTGCCTATCTAGCGGTGCGCAGCAGGCTCGGGCTGCCATTGTCGGTACCGGGCACGACCGGTGTGCCGCATCCAATGACCGGCGGACGATTTGTCAGTGTCGGGGCCTAGTCGCAGGGTTCAGCAGGTCCCCATGTGCCGTCATTCAGGCATGTCCGGCATATTGTCTTGGCAAAAGTGCCACCACGCGTGCCTTCCTGCGTGCCAACAATGACCTTCTCGCCCGGCGCATAGACCTTATTTTCCATGTGGCATTGAATTGGGGGCTCTGCCATGGCTGGCAAGGGGGCGACAAGGATCAGCAAAAATATTCCAAGCCGCCCGAATAGCACGTCAGGCAGCCGCAGACTGGGCCATGGCGCGGCCAACATAGGTGTCGACGGACTCACCCAGTTCTTCCAGCTTATCCACAAAGAAGTGGTTGGCACCCTGTATCAGCTTGTGCGTCACCGTGATGCCGCGCTGGTTTGAAAGGCGTTCGGCCAGTTTTGCCACATCCTGCGGCGGGACCACATTATCGGCTGTGCCATGAACGATCAGCCCGGACGACGGGCATGGTGCCAGGAAGGTGAAGTCATAGGTATTGGCAGGCGGTGCAACCGAAATGAACCCTGTGATTTCCGGCCTGCGCATCAAAAGCTGCATGCCGATCCAGGCGCCGAACGAGAAACCGGCAATCCAGCACTGGGATGAATTAGGGGCAATCGTCTGTAACCAGTCCAGCGCAGAGGCAGCGTCCGCCAACTCGCCCTGACCATTGTCAAAGGCCCCCTGACTGCGGCCAACCCCACGGAAATTAAAGCGCAAAGTGGCGCAGCCCCGTTTCAGGAAGGTGTAATAAAGCTGGTGGACCACCTTGTTATTCATGGTGCCGCCATAGACCGGATGGGGGTGCAGGATCAGGGCAATTGGCGAATCCGATTTCTTGCCGGGCGTGAACCGCCCTTCAAGCCTGCCGGCCGGACCATTGAATATCACTTCAGGCATCTCAATTTCCCTTCAAATCCGGTTCCGCTGGCGCGGTTCAGCCCATAGCTGAGACCGTTAATCTTGACCAATAAGCTGGGTCATAGCCAAAATTATCCAACAAACGCTGGTCTATATACTTGACTAAATCGGTAGGAATACCTATTTCCATGCTGTCTGGTAGCAGGAGCGAAAGGCCCGATGTTACCAGTTTGGCGCGCGTCATGATGCTGTCTTAGCACAGGGTTACCCCTGAATTTCAAGGTTCTCGTAACGCTTTAGCCAATATGCCTGCCTTTTAGGGTCGTTTAAGGGTCGAACATGCTTGATGGATTGCGGGAAGATATCGAGGCGGTTTTACAGCGCGACCCCGCAGCCCGCTCGCGGGTTGAGATACTTCTGACCTATCCCGGCATTCACGCCGTGCTTATCCACCGGCTGGCCCATGGCCTTTGGGGGGCGGGGCTTTTTACGCTGGCCCGGTTTGTCTCCCATATGGGGCGGCTTCTGACGGGAATAGAAATTCATCCCGCCGCCAAATTTGGACGCCGGGTCTTTATTGACCACGGCATGGGG
>CAISDR010000290.1 GCA_903884125.1 uncultured bacterium | reverse complement strand
GCACCTGCACCTGCATCTGCGCCAGCGCCAGCGACCACAACAGCACCCATACCGGAACCGGCTGCGACGCAGGCACCACCAGCCCCTAAACCCATCGCAGCGCCCGAGCCGGCAAAGCCGGTTCCGACGCAGGTTGCAGCTGCCCCCGCCCGCGCAAGCGAGCCACCCAGACAGTTAGAAGCGCCCAAACCGACCGAGCCCCCCAAACCCGCAGAAGTCAAGGTGGCCATCGCGTCGCCGCCGCCACCGTCGGTACAGGCTGTGCCTGCCCCGACGTCACTGGTGCCGCCCAGCCAGACTGCCCAACCGGCTGCGCCCAATGCGCGCGAAACCCGACTATTGTTTCAGAGTGAAGTGGACACCATGCCGGAAGCTGCCCGCCTGTCGCTGGACTCTCTGGCCGACAAGCTCAAGGGTAACGAGTCCCGCGCCCAGATCATTGCCTTTGCATCCGGCTCAGCCGATCAATCTTCGGCCGCACGTCGGCTGTCGCTCAAGCGCGCTCTGGGCGTACGTGAATATCTGATCGCCAGGGGTATTCGTTCCCAACGGATGGATCTGCGTGCCTTAGGTAATGAATCCGGCGAAGGACCGCCGGATCGGGTGGATATTGTTATTGATCCTCGCTGATCGGACTTTTCCATGACCGACTATTATGCCGAGCGCTATGCCGTCGGCGTGCCGATGACACGCCCTGATCGTTATTTGTGGCGCATGGCTGCTTTTCTGCTTGTGGTCGTGGGCGTCGTTGGTCTTTTGTCGCCGCGCCTGATCCCGATCTTTCTTGCCAACCCGGTTTTGAATTCTTTTATCGCCGCAGTGTTCCTTATTGGTGTGGTGCATCTGTTCCGGCAGGTAGCCCAATTGCGCGCCGAGGTCGCCTGGATCGAAATTTTCCGGCGCCGTGAACCGGGCCTGACCCAACCGGCGGCCCCGGTTCTGCTGGCGCCCATGGCCGCTCTTTTGCGCGACCGAACCAGTCGGGTGAAACTGTCGGCAGCATCGTTTCGTTCGATCCTCGATTCGGTTGCGGCACGGCTTGAGGAAAGCCGGGATACTGCCCGCTATGAAGTGGGCCTGCTGGTGTTTTTGGGCCTGCTTGGCACATTCTGGGGCTTGCTGGACACGGTGGCGGCCGTTGCCAATGCACTCAAGATTCTGGATGTCGGCGGATCGGATCTGGTCCAGCTTTGGGAGCGTCTGCGACAGAACCTTGAAGCGCCCCTTACCGGCATGGGCATTGCCTTTGCGTCATCGCTGCTGGGACTTGGCGGATCACTGGTTCTTGGCTTTCTGGACCTGCAGGCCGGACAGGCCCAGAACCGCTTTTATAATGAACTGGAAGAATGGCTGGCGGGTGTAACGCGGGTGTCTGCCGGTGCCGCCGGCGACGGCGAACAGAATCTGCCTGCTTATGTATCAGCTTTGCTGGAACAGACGGCTGACAGTCTGGATAATCTGCAACGCACATTGATCCGCACGACTGAAGATCGCGGTCAGGCATCATTGGCGATGCAGGATGCAGCTGCCAAAGTTGCCATGCTGGCCGAAAGGCTAGGCGATCAGCGTCAGGCCGCGGCCGCCAGCGAAGAGGCGACGCGCCAGTTGATGCGTTCCATCGATAATCGACTGGCCGGACTGGTCGAAGAGACGGTCTCCGGTCAACGCCGTCTGGCCGATGAATTGCGTCAGGAGATCAAGTTGCTGGCCAAGACCATTGGTGCTGCGCTGGATCGACAGGGCTAGGCGATGGCCCAGGGGCGCTTTCGCACCAGACGGGTCATTGACTACTGGCCGGGCTTTGTCGATGCGCTGACCATATTGCTGCTGTCGCT
The DNA here is from genome assembly GCA_903884125.1 of uncultured bacterium. GTDB lineage: Bacteria > Pseudomonadota > Alphaproteobacteria > CAISDR01 > CAISDR01 > CAISDR01. The sequence continues at coordinate 3,944 of CAISDR010000290.1, read as the reverse complement.
GATATTCCTTTTATCGCTTTTGGGAGCGGCCCAGTTTTTCCTGACTGCGGCGCTTTCCGGACGCGACGACAAACTGCGCGATCTGAATGCACAGCTTGTGGAAATTGCCCAGCAACTGGCATTGGAGAAAGGTGAATCCGAACGCCTGCGCGGTGAACTGGGACGGCTACAGGCCAGTCTGGGTGGCGGCGAAGGGTTTGACGCGATGAAGGCTGAACGTAACCGTCTGGTCGATGATCTGGCGTCAGAAAAGAAGATCACTGCCGATGCAAAGGCTGAGGCAGATCGCCTGAACGCCACCATTGCCAGCCTGTCATCAGAGCTGGCGCGGCTGAATGCAGCACTGGATGCCTCAACTAAACGCGACGAAGAACAAAAGGCGGTGATTGTTGATCTGGGTCGCAAGTTGAATCAGGCGCTGGCGCAGAAGGTTGAAGACCTGACCCGGTACCGGTCGGAATTTTTTGGCAAGCTGCGCGAAGTGCTGGGGGACCGACCGGAAATTCGCGTCGTTGGTGATCGTTTTGTCTTTCAGTCGGAAGTGTTATTCCCCTCGGGTGTTGCCGAACTGTCCGAACAGGGCAAGGCGCAGCTGGTCAGTCTGGCAAGAATTCTCAAAGATCTGAGTCCCAAAATCCCGCCGGAGGTGAAATGGATTTTGCGTGTTGATGGTCATACCGACACCATCCCGATCAGGACGGCAGCCTTTGCCAGCAACTGGGAATTATCCAGCGCCCGAGCAATTAACGTGGTGCGTTTTCTTGTCGATCAGGGTCTGCCGCCGGATCGGCTGGCAGCAGCGGGTTTTGGCGAATTCCAGCCGCTGGACAAGGAAAACACCCCCGCTGCCCGTGGCCGAAATCGCCGGATTGAAATGCGCTTGACGGATCGCTAATCAATCATGCGCCAGCAAACTGTACCGCCGCCAGCCGTGTATAAAGCCCGCCCGCGTTGATCAGATCGTCATGTCTGCCGGTTTCGACCACGCGGCCATCTTCCAGAACGATAATCCGGTCGGCACCCTGTACCGTTGACAGTCGATGGGCAATCACCAGCGTGGTGCGGTCTTTGCGCAGGATTTCAAACGCATCCTGAATCAGGCGTTCGCTTTCCGTATCAAGGCTCGATGTCGCTTCGTCCAGCAACATCACCTGCGGATTTTTCAACACCGCACGCGCGATGGCAATACGCTGGCGCTGTCCGCCCGACAGGCGCGCACCGCGCTCGCCCAATTGGGTCGCATGGCCATCGGGCAGGGCGGTGATGAAATCATGGGCAGCGGCGACTTTTGCTGCGGCCTCAACGTCTTCATCGCTGGCATCCAAGCGGCCATAGCGGATATTATCTGCAACGCTGCCGGCAAATAAAATCGTATCCTGCGGCACCAACCCCAGGGTGCGGCGCAGTTCGGTCGGATCAAGATCGCGGATATCAATACCGTCTATGGTGATTGCACCAATGGTCGGATCACGAAACCGCAGCAGCAGCTGGAATATGGTGGTCTTGCCCGCACCCGATGGTCCGACAATAGCTACCGTCTCGCCCGGACGGATATCAATATTGATATCGCGCAAAGCGGATCGTTCCGGTCGCGCCGCATAAGTAAAAGTGACCGCATGAAATGATACGGCACCTTGGATCGGTGTCGGCAGATGCTGCGGTTTTTTGGGGGCAGCAATGTCAATCGGGATATTCAGCAATTCGATCAGCCGTTCGGTGGCCCCGGATGCGCGCTGAATATCACCCCAGACTTCAGCCAATGTGCCAACGGAACCTGCTACCAGAACCGCATAAAGCACAAACTGGCTTAATGTACCCGCAGTCAGTTCGCCCGCGATCACCTGTGATGCGCCATGCCATAACAGGCCGACAATTGCGCCGAATACGATCAGGATCACAATCGCTGTCAGACCCGCACGGGCGAATGTCCGGCTGACGGCAGTATCAAACGACCGTTCAACGCTGGCGGCAAACCGTCGGCGTTCCTCGGCCTCGCGGGTGAATGCCTGTACGATCTGAATTGCTGACAGGCTCTCATTCGCCATGGCCGAACTATCCGCGATCCGGTCCTGACTGTCGCGTGACAGACGTCGCACCATGCGCCCGAAAATGATCAGCGGCAGAACGGTTGCAGGCACCACAATGCCGGCCATCAGTGATAGCCATGGGCTGGTATAGACCATCAGCCCCATGCCGCCGATCAGGGTGACCATGGATCGAAGCGCCATCGAGGCAGATGATCCAACCACCGTCTGGATCAAAGCCGTGTCAGTGGTCAGGCGCGATAATACTTCGCCTGTGCGGGTGACTTCGACAAATTCCGGGGACAGGCCCACCACATGGGCATAAACCTCGCGCCGCAGGTCTGCCACCAGCCGTTCGCCGATCCAGGTGACGTAATAAAAGCGGGTCGCGGTTGCCAGCGCCAGAACCAGTGCCACACCCAAAAGACCCAGAAAATAAATGCCCAGGTCATCGGCATGATCACGGCTGAAGCCCAGATCGATCATTTCCTTGACCGCCGCAGGAACCGCCAGCGATGCACCAGCCGCGATGGCCAGGGCCACCAGTGCGATCACAATCCGCCCGCGATAGGGCCGCAAAAACGGCAGTAATGCCAGTAACGGCCGCAATTCCCGCGAGGCCGGACGAGCCAGCGGGTCGTCAGGTCGGCTGGGCGGTGCCTTGGTCAATGTATCTGTATGGGCTTGAGGCTGGTCAGTCATAATGGGCCATTCAGACAAAATCGGTGCGGGACCATATCACGCTACGCTCAAGGCTCAAGCCATTGGACAAAATCCTGAATCGATGGCCGTCAACCTGGTATGCGACCGCCACGTTCGATTTCATTCATCGGGCGTTTGCGGATGACCGCTTCGATACTCGCCTCCACAAGCGGCATGCCAGTCTGGTCGCCGGGGGGCAGCCCATCGTCAAATCCCTGATCAATGACCCCCAGACGCCTTATTTCTGCGGCTTCGCCCAGAGTCATGAACAGATTGACCAGATTGATTGACTGCGGATTCCAAGACTGCCGCTTGTATATCGAAAAACTCCACCGCCAGTCCGCCCCCCATGGGGGTGGAAACTGACCCTGAGCCGCCAGATCTTCGTCAGGCACGGTCAGAACCAGATAGCCGCCCGGACGCAAGACCCGAAACCATGCTCCAAGGGCCGCAAAACAATTGGCAACCCTGGCCAGCGACTGGCTGGCATGCACGAAATCATAGGATTCATCAGCAATACCGGCCAGCTGTTCCAGCGCCTCCGGCGGCCAGGCGGCTGTATCAAGCCCTGTAATGGCAGGAAAATGCCCCGAAAGCTGCCCCATCGGGTGATCTGCAGGCCCAAGGTCCAGCCCATGCCCCCGGAAAAACCGCGACGTGAAACCCGGATCGCCGACCCTGCGGCTGGCTGCCTTCAGTTCCAGGCTCATGGTCGAATATCCATGGAAAAACTCCTAATCATCACACAGGTTGGCGGCGGCCTTGCCGGTCCATTGAACACATCGCTGGTATTGTATATACGCAGAGCACGTGCAAGCCCCATGCTCCCATCGTCTAGTGGCCCAGGACGTCGCCCTCTCACGGCGAAAACAGGGGTTCGAGTCCCCTTGGGAGCGCCACCCCGCTATTTTCCAATTAATTGAGGTAATTCGCAGCAGGTTCGCAGCAAGTTCGCAGCGGTCTATACCTTGACGGCGCCAATCAATTCATTCGGATCGTTTGCCGAGCTTTGCAATACCAGCCCGAGCAAGGAGGCGCTGGTCGGCCTGCCTGGTGTATAGTTCGGCTTGCTTAATATCTCTGTGGCCCAGCACTTCCATGATTTCTCTGGTCGTTGCGCCATTTTCCGCCAGTTCGGCGCCCAAGCACTTCCGTAACCCGTGAATCGAGCACCCAGTTAAGCCCGCGGCATTTGTCCATTCCTTCATCCTCATACCT